>CAIUAC010000375.1 GCA_903896985.1 uncultured Sandaracinus sp. | reverse complement strand
TCGTCGCTGATGCACTCGTTCTTCGCGCTCGCGCTCCTCTCGGTGCAGTGGGTGCTGATCGGCTACACGCTCGCCTTCGGCAGGGACCACGGCGGGCTGATCGGCGGGCTCGAATACGTAGGCTTTTCGGGCGTCGGACTCGAGGCCAAAGGCGAGATCCCACACCTGCTCTTCGCCGCCTATCAGGGGATGTTCGCCGTGATCACTCCCGCGCTGATCAGCGGCTCGGTGGCCGAGCGCGTGAAGTTCTCGACGTATGCCGTGTTCATCTTCCTCTGGAGCACGCTGGTCTACGCGCCCGTCGCGCACTGGGTGTGGGCGGAGGGCGGCTGGCTCTACCGCGCGGGCGCGCTCGACTTCGCGGGCGGCACCGTCGTACACGCCATCAGCGGCGTGACCGCCCTCGTGTTCGCGAAGATGGTCGGTCCGCGCCTCGGCTTCGGTCGAGAGCGCTTCACCCCGCACGATCTGCCGATGATGGCGATCGGCACCGCGCTGCTGCTCTTCGGCTGGATCGGCTTCAACGGCGGCAGCGCGCTCGCCGCGAACGGGACTGCCGCGCTCGCGGTCGTCACCACCTGGCTCGCCGCGGCGGCGGGCGGACTCTCGTGGTCCCTCGCCGAGTGGGTGCGCCACAAGAAGCCGAGCATGCTCGGCTGCGCGTCGGGCCTCGTCGCGGGCCTCGTCGCGATCACGCCCGGCGCGGGTTTTGTTTCGCCTCTGTCCGCGCTGCTCATCGGCTTTCTCGCGGGGCTGATCTGCTACGGCGCGGTGATCTTCAAGAACCGCGGCGGCTACGACGACGCGCTCGATGCGTTTGGCGTGCACGGCGTCGGCGGGATCTTCGGCGCGCTCGCGACGGGCGTCTTCGCGAGCAAAGTCCTCAACCCTGCTGGGCAAGACGGCCTGCTCTACGGCAACGCCCATCAGCTAGGCGTTCAGGCGCTCGGCGTCACGGCCGCGTGCGCCTATGCGGGTGTCGTCAGCTTCGTGCTCCTCTATGGGCTCCGGGCGACGATGGGGCTCCGCGTCGACGAGCCTGCCGAGCGCGAGGGACTCGACACCGCCTGTCATGGCGAAGAGGCCTACAACTGAGCCCTTCGAGCCGCGCGCACAGGCGCTCTCGAGTTCGCCGGGTGCGCGGCTCGCGTCAGTCGTCGCCGTCGTCGCTCGAGTCGTCCTCGCTCTGATCTTCGTGGTGCGTGACGACCGAGTGCGCGGCGTCGTCGGTGCCGTGCATCAGGAGCCCGATCAGCGTGCCGAGCGCGGCGACGGCGACTCCGCCCACGATCGCGGGGAGGATCGCGCCGTCCCGTGCGCGGGCGTCGACCGCCAGCGGGGAGAGCCCCACGCCAATCCCGAGCGCGCCCGTCAGCCCGATGACGACGAAGCCTCCGGCGCGCGTGCCGCCGCGCGTCTCGTACTCCACCGTGACGAGGTCGCGGTCCTCGATCGGCACGAGGTGCTCGACCGTCAGGCGCGGCTTGCCGCTCGCCGTCAGCGCGACGTGATAGGTGCCGATCGGCATGAGGAGGGAGCAGGGCGTCGTGCAGACCCTGGCGAACGCGGGCGTTCCGCTCGTCTCGCTCGCGGCGTCGACCACGAGCCGCTCGCCGTCCTCCCCTCGAAAGCGCACCCGCGCCCGGCCTGCAGGCGGCGCGCTCACCTCGACGGAGGTCGCCGTCGCTGCTGCGTTGGTCGGCGGAGTCGTATCCGTCGCGGGAGCCGTCGGGATGGCCGTCGCGCCGCTCGCGACGACGTGCGGCGCCTCCTCTGCGGGGCCTGCGAAGCTGAAGTCGCTCGCCGCGACGCGCCTCGTCTCACCGGTCAAGAGCACGAGCGTCACGTGGTCGCCCGGGGCCAGCTCCGCGATGGTCCCGCGGAGGAGGCCGCCATCCCGCAAGCGCACGAGATCCGGCGCCGCGGGCGCGCTCTGCGCGGCGGCGCGCTGCGCAGCGAAACCGACGAGCAGACAGACGACGAAGGCGACCCCGAGCGCGCGCGAATTCATGTCCGCAGACGCTACCACGGGAGCAAGACGCGGCTTATCCTCCGCCGATGCACGCCTCGGTCGAACGCTGGCTCGGAATTCTCTCGACGGGTGTCCTGCGCGACGACACCGACGAAACCGCCGCCATCGCGGCCGCGCGCATCGTGGGCGAGGACGCCCTCGGGGGCTTGCGCGAGTGGTTCGCCGCGCACTCGACGGCCGAGCGACAGACGACCGAGTGCGCCGTGATCGAGGGCTGCATCGCGATGGTGCACGCCGACCGCGTCGTCACCGACGCCGAGCGCACGCAGCTGCGGCTGCTGATCGACGCGAGCCGCCTCGACGGCGCGCACCTGCGGGCCATGCGCGAGGCGATCGACCACGAGCCGGGCGAGCTCGACGCGATCGTCGCGCGCCTCGAGCACCCGGTGCTGCGCGAGCTGCTGCTCGTGCTCGCGTGGGAGCTCGCGAACGCCGACGGCGAGCTCGCGGAGGCTGAGCGGGGCACTTATGGCCTCCTCGCCGCGCGCCTCGGCGTCACGCCCGAGCGCGCCGCAGCGCTCCGCGACGCCTTCGCGCCGAGCTGAGCGCCCGCTGCGCGTGCGATCGCCGCGCGTGTCTGGTAGATCGCGCCGCCAACGGAGGTCCAACATGGCGACGCGCACCGAGTCCGACACGATGGGCACGATCGAGGTCCCGGCAGACAAGTATTGGGGCTGCCAGACCCAGCGTTCGAAGGAGAATTTCCGCATCGGCGAGGAGCGCATGCCCCGCGAGGTCGTCAAGGCCTTCGGCATCCTCAAGAAGGCAGCCGCCGTCGCGAACTTCGAGCTTGGCGTCCTCGACGCGACGACGCGCGATCTGATCGCCGCCGCGGCCGACGAGATCATCGCGGGCAAGCTCGACGAGCACTTCCCGCTCGTCGTGTGGCAGACCGGCTCCGGCACGCAGTCGAACATGAACGTCAACGAGGTCATCTCGAACCGCGCCATCGAGATGACCGGCGGCGTGATGGGCTCGAAGAAGCCCGTTCACCCCAACGACCACGTCAACAAGTCGCAGTCCTCGAACGACACCTACCCGACCGCGATGCACATCGCCGCCGTCGAGCAGATCGAGGCGTACCTGTTCCCGCGCGTGCGCGTGCTCCGCGAGACCCTCGACCAGAAGGCGAAGGCGTACGCGCACATCGTCAAGATCGGCCGCACGCACCTCCAAGACGCGACGCCGCTGACGCTCGGCCAAGAGATGAGCGGCTGGGTCGCGCAGCTCGACGCCGCCCTCGACGCGATCGACCGCACGCTCCCGCAGCTTCGGCAGATCGCGCTCGGCGGCACCGCCGTCGGCACCGGGCTCAACGCGCCCGAGGGCTACTCGGAGCTCGTCGCGGCCAAGATCAGCGAGATCGCGGGGCGTCGCTTCGACACCGCGCCCAACAAGTTCGCGGCGCTCGCCGGGCACGACGCCTTCGTCGGCACGCACGGCGCGCTCAAGCAGCTCGCGGTCGCGTGCATGAAGATCGCCAACGACGTCCGCTGGCTCGCGAGCGGTCCGCGCTGCGGCATCGGTGAGCTGACGATCCCGGAGAACGAGCCCGGCTCGTCGATCATGCCGGGCAAGGTCAATCCGACGCAGAGCGAAGCGCTGACGATGGTGTGCTGTCAGGTCTTCGGCAACGACGCGACGGTCGGCTTCGCGGCGAGCCAGGGCAACTTCGAGCTCAACGTGTTCAAGCCCGTGCTCGCCTACAATATGCTGCAGTCGGTGCGCCTGCTCGCGGACGCCTGCGAGTCCTTCGAGGAGCATTGCGCGCGCGGCATCGAGGCCAATCTCAGCGTGATCGAGAAGCACGTCAGTGGCTCGCTGATGCTCGTCACTGCCCTCAATCCGCGCATCGGCTACGACAACGCGGCGAAGGTCGCGAAGCACGCGCACAAGAAGGGCACGACGCTGCGCGAGGCGGTCATCGATCTCCAGCTGCTCACCGGCGAAGAGTTCGACAAGCTCGTGATTCCGGCCGATATGGTCGGTAACCTCCACGTGAAGAAGAGCTGAAGTGCGCGTCCTCGTCACCGGCGCGACCGGCTTTCTCGGCTCTCATGTAGCGGAACAACTCGCAGCGCGTGGGGACCGAGTCCGCGCGCTCGTGCGCCGCTCATCGAAGGTCGATCACCTCGAGAAGCTCGGTGCCGAGCTCGCGTATGCCAACCTCGAGAAGGGCGAAGGGCTCGACTCCGCGCTCGAGGGAGTCGACGCGATCGTGCACTGCGCGGGCGTCGTCAAGGCGCTCGACGAGGGCGGCTTTCACGAGGTGAACGAGGGGGGCACCAAGCACCTCGTGGAGGCCGCGCGCCGGGTGACGACGCCCATCAAGCGCTTCGTCTACATCTCCTCGCACGAGGCCTGGGGACCGGCTGCGCCCGGCGTCATGCCGACCGAGGACATGGAGGCGCGGCCGATCACGATGTACGGCCGCAGCAAGCTCGCGGGCGAGAAGCACGTGCTCGCGGCGAAGGCCGACTTCCCGGTCACCGTGCTGCGCCCGACAGGCATCTACGGCCCGCGCGACACGGAGATTCTGCAGCTCTTCGCCATCGCGAATCGCGGCTTGATGCCGCTGATCAACAGCCGCTCGAGCCGCTTCACGATGGTCTATGGGCCAGACTGCGCGTCGGCGGTGCTCGCGTCCTTCGACGTCGAGCACGAGTCGGGCTCGATCTACTTCGTCACGGACGGCAACGTCTACACCTGGCACGAGGCGATCGGCATCGTCGAGGGCGCGATCGGGCGCCGGACCTTGCTGCGCTTCGAGATCCCGCGCTTCGCCGTGCAGGCGGTCGCCGTGTTGTCCGAGCTCTCGATGAAGCTGACGAAGAAGCCGCAGATCGTGACGCGCGAGAAGGTGGGCATTCTGCGCGCGCCGAACCTCGTCATCAGCTCCGAGAAGATCCGCCGCGAGCTCGGCTGGAAGCCCGAGATGAGCTTCGCCGAAGGCTCCCGCAAGACCGTCGCCTGGTACCGGGCCGAGGGCTGGCTCTGAGCGCTCGCGCGGCTGCGAGAGCTCTGGGTGAAAGCGCCTTCCGTCCTCCGCGCCCCGCGGTCACGCGGGGAGAGGAGTGGGGAGAGCGGCTCCGAAGAGACGCAAGGCCCTGGTGACCGCGCCTCCCGTCCTCCTCGCCCCGCGTCCCCGCGGGGAGAGGACCGAGGAGAGGGGCTCCGAAGAGACGCAAGTCCCTGGTGACCGCGCCGGGTAGGGGACGTGCTCGACACCCGTGGCGCATCCACTCGCGAGGTGCTGCGCAAGGCGGTCGAGCGTGAGCCGCGGGTGTCGCTCGTCGAGCGCACGGGTACTCCGCTCGTCACCCGCCCTCCGCTGCTGGAGGCGATGACGGGGAGCGCGCTGCGCGGTCCCGGTCGGGCATGGGCACGCACTCGACGCGGCGACGGGCAAATGAGCGGCGCTGTCTGCCGTTGCCACTGCCTGTGCCGCGCTTGCTCAAACGCGTCGTGCGACGCCTGTTGGGGCAGCGACCCGTCGGGCGTTCGGAAGTTCTATGCGCCAGCCCAGTCATGGTGCGCCGCCTGCGCGCCGCCGCGCTCACGAGCGCGCAGCGCCATCTCTGGGACACATTCGACTGAGTCAGCGCGTCGAGAGCGGG
>CAIUAC010000374.1 GCA_903896985.1 uncultured Sandaracinus sp. | reverse complement strand
GCGCCTGCGGGCAGCGCGCGCTGCAAGGTGTCGCGGAGCGCGAGCGGCAGCGCGAGCGTGAGCGCGACGACGCCGAGCGCTGCGTAGACGCCAGGCCTCCCCGGGCGACCGACGAGGAGCGGCGCGACGAGCGCGATGCTGAGCCCGATGGCGTGCAGGATGTCGGCGCGGAGCAGCGTCTCGGGCGCGAAGCTGCGGTCGATCAGCGCGTACGCCAGGCTGACGACGTAGCCCGTCGCGGCGACCTCGAGCCCGCGGCGCACGAAGCGCGCGCGGATGGCGGCGACGCTCGCTCCAGCGCGCGCCATCGCGAGCTCGCCGAGCGCGATGCCGACGCCCGCGAGCAGCAGAAACGACGGCGCCGGCGCAGCGCCGAGCTCGCGCGTGACGCGGAAGCCCCACGACGCGCGGTGCGGCGCCGCGACGTAGGCGTCGTAGGCGTGCGTCTGAAACATGAGGAGCACGGCGAGGCCACGCGCCACGTCGATGCCGAGGTCGCGCCCGGGGCCTTTGGCAGTCACGGCCGGGACGGTAGCAGGAGGTGCACCGAAGCGAGGCGACGCGGGCACGCTAACGCAACGCGTCAGAAATGCGACGAAGTTGCGCTTGAGGCGACAGCGCGCCCGAGCGTAACGTGGAGGCGTGGTTTCCACTCGTCGCAGCACGGTCTTGCAGCACCTCCCTCGGCTGCTGCTTCTTGCGTCGGTCTTCGCGGCGGTCACGGGCTGCGCCGAGGATCTCGACACGACGCGCGTCGTGCCCGCGCGCGGCACGCTCGGCGAGGAGATCTACAAGGTCGTCTGCCTGCGGATCGCCTCGACGGAGTATCCGTCGGACGTCAGCGGACGCCGCTCGCGCGGGCTCTGCGGGAACACCGCCGCCGCCGACGACACGACCCCGCCCCGCCTCGCCGCCCTCGCGCAGAACCGCGCGCGCCTCGTCGACGCGCTCGACCGCACGCTGCCGGCGACGCTCGAGGACGACCTCTCGCGCTTTCTCTTGCAGGTGCTGCCGCTCTACGACCCGCCGAACGACGCCATCCCGCAGCAGACGCGAGCGGTCGCTGATCTGCTGACGCGCCTCGCGACCGACGACGACGCCCTCGCCTCCCTCGAGCGCCTCGGGCAGCGGCAAGGCTACCGGCCGCTGCGCCTCGCGCTCGGCGTCGCGCGGCCCGTGCTCGCCTATCCGCTGTTCGACGAATTCGCGACGAAGGCGCTCGCGACGCTCGACACGGACGGCGTCGCCGGGAGCGAGTGGGAACAGATGCTGCGCGTCGTCTCGCTCGAGCTGGCGAGCGCGTCCGGCACGCCGCCGCTCGCGCCTGGACAGCGCGGCACGCTGGCGATCTCGAGGGACCTGCTGTTCGCGGAGGACGCCGCGTTCGCCTCAGGGCCGGCGCGCTGGCTCGTCGCGCGCGATCTGCGCGGGCTCGCGCTGCCGAACGCAGCGACTGTGGCCATCCCGTCGCCGTTCGTGGACGCGGACGGCGACGGCCTCGCCGACCTCGACACGCTCGGGCGCTTCGTCGGCGTCGGCGGCGCGCGTCTGGAGCTTCCGACGCCGTTCGCGATCTACGGCGAGGTCCCGCCTCCGCGCGACGCCGCGGGGCGCGCGCTGCGAGCCGACGGCACGCCGCTCTACCGCACCTTCGACGCGAGCCGCACGCTGCTCGCGGGGCTCACGCGGCAGGCGGCGCCGTGGTTCGATCCGGCGACGCCGGTCGCGCTCGACTTCGCCGCGGGCGTCTCGCCGCTGCTCGGCCCGGCGACCGACCGCACGGAGCGCTTCGGCGCGACGGACTTCGCGTTCCGCGGACCGGACACCGACACGGGCGCGCTCTTCGACGTGCTCTATGCGGGCAGCACCGTGCTCGACCGCCCCGAGATCGACGACACGCTCAGCCTCCTCGACACGCTGCTCGCCGACCACGAGCCCGAGCTTGCGGCGCTGATCGACTCGGTCTGGATCGCGCAGGAGAGCGGCGACGCGAACCCGCTCGCGCACGTGGACACGCGCTCGGACCTCTGGGACGACGTGCT
>CAIUAC010000373.1 GCA_903896985.1 uncultured Sandaracinus sp. | reverse complement strand
GCGCTCGTCGAGGGGCTGCCCGGAATGCAGGGGCCCGCGCGCAATGGCAATGATGCGGTGTGGAAGCTGCGCAATGACCGCGCGCATCGGATGGCGACGCACACGCCCGATCGCAGCGAAGAGGCGCAGAAGCTCGACCGGTTGTTGCCTATCGTCGAGGCGATGTGCCGGGCGCTGTTCGTGCCGGGCGCGTTCTCGCTCGTGCGGCGCGTGTCGACGGACCCGCTGCGCGTCGTGCGCGTTCACGGCGCGCATCACGACCTCGGCTTCGTGCCCGAGGCGCTCGACCCCGCGTGGAGCGGGTTCTTCGAGCGCACGGGCGTCGCCGCGCTCTGCGGTGATGAGGCGCTGTCGGTCTATCCGCTGTTCTCGCCCGACGAGGAGGCCCTTGGGCGCGCGCCCGAGATGGTCACTCTGATCGATGGAGTGAAGAAGAAGTCGCTCGTGTTGTTGGGAGTGCGGAGCCACGAAGAGAGCGAGCTGCACCTCGGTCCGTTCACGGAGGCGCTCGGCAGAAAGCAGGTCGAGCTCGGCCTCGGTCGTGAGGAGACGCGCCGCTGGACGCTCGCCGACTGGTCCCGCTCGCTCGCCCGCGAAGAGGTCGCGCAGCTCGCGGGGCGCAAGTACTTCGCAGAGAGCTACTTCGAGCGCAAGTCCGTGGACGGCACGGCGACACGGACGCTCGAGCACGGCGGCCGCGCGCTCTTGCTGCTCGGTGAGGCGGGGAGCGGCAAGAGCTCGCTCCTCACACGCCTCGTCGACCGCCTCGTCCTCGACGAGGCCGAGGCCGGAAATGCCAAGAAGAGCACGGTCGAGGCCTACCTCTCGACGCGCGGCGCGGGCGACGTCGTGCTCTATCTGACCGGCCGACAGGCCTACGCCGGCGACGCCGCGTGGTCAGGCGCGCAGCTCCTCACCGAGGCCGTGCTGCGCCGCGCGGGCGTGAGGAGCGGCGTCTTCCGCGACCTCCACGACTTCTTCGCGCAGCTCCACGCGTCGAGCGCGCAAGACACGCTGACCGACCGCCGCGTCTGGCTCGTCCTCGACGCGATCAACGAGGCCGACCGCTTCACCGACCTCGTGACGGCCATCGACGACCTCCTCCCCGACGTCGCCAAATACCCATGGCTGCGCCTCGTGATGTCGTGTCGCACAGGCGCCTATACGAGCCTCGAGCGCCGCGGCACCGACCTCGCGCAGCATGGCGGCGTCTTCGCCAACGAGCGACACCTCGCGCGCTTCACCGACGAGAACACGAAGAAGGAGAACCCCTTCCTCGACGTGCGCCCCTTCGACGCCAAGCGCGAGGGCCCCGAGGCCTATGCCCTGCGCGTCGAGGCCTATCCCGAGCGCGCGTGTTCCGTCGAGTGGAGCGCGCTCCCCGAGGCGCTGCACGAACTCTTACTGAATCCCCTCCATCTGCACGTCTTTCACGAGACCTACGCGGGCCGCGCGGCCATCGGCGCCGACCTCGACGACTCGACCCTGCTCGGCGCCTACCTCGACCGCCTCTGCACGGACCTGCCCGCGCTGCGCGAGACGCTCGCCCGCATCGGCCAAACCCTCGTCGAGCACCACACCCCCGCCCTCCCGGCCGAGCTCGCCGACACCTGGCTCGACGCCTGGAGACGCCAACAAGGCTTCTCGTCCGCCGCCCGCGTCGTCAAGCTCGACCCGATCGAAGAGCTAGTCTCCGCCTCCATCCTGATGCGCCCCGCCCGCGAAGGCTTCGGCGCCGACCGCACCCTGGTCGCCTTCACCTTCAGCCATCAGAAGCTGTGCGAACAGGTGATTCTGCGCGAGCTGCTGCGACAGATCGCGCCGCGCACAGAGCTGAACGAAGCCGACCTCGCGCGCTGCGTGGCAGAGTGCGATGCGCATCGAGACTTCCGCGAGTATTTCGGCGCGCTGAGGACGATGG
>CAIUAC010000372.1 GCA_903896985.1 uncultured Sandaracinus sp. | reverse complement strand
TGAACCCGCAGCAAAAGAGATTGAGCAGCGCGCAGAACAGATGCGCGAAGAACGCGTGCTGCTTGTCCTCCTCGCTCGGCGGGGGCCACTGCGCGGCGGCCTGCGCGAAATAGCCCGGCGGCGCGCTGCCGGGCGCACCCGGTTGCCCGCCCTGCTGCTCGGCCCACTGTTGCTGCTGCGGTGCGCCTTGCGGCGGCTGTCCCCATCCCTGTTGGTCCATGGCGCGGACGCTAGCGCGGCGGGCCCGCCTCGCGCAACGCCCCGCCTCGGCTCGGCTCGGTGCCTCGCTCCGCGCGAGCCGATCTGCTACAAGGCGCGCAGTTTTTTACCCTCTGCGAGGTGTGCAGTGATCGATGAGCGCCTGACGGATGCCCTGACGTTCGATGACGTCCTCTTGCTGCCGGCGTACTCGGACTTCCTGCCTGCGCAGGCGGACGTACGCACGCGGCTGACGCGCGGACTCGAGCTCAACATCCCCATCCTCTCCTCGGCGATGGACACCGTCACCGAGTGGCGCGCCGCAGTGACGATGGCTCGCTCGGGCGGCATCGGGATCGTGCACAAGAACTTCACGCCCGAAGAGCAGGCGCGTGAGGTGCTCAAGGTGAAGCGCGCGGAGAGCGGCATGGTGCTCGACCCCGTCACCGTGCGCCCGGATCAGTCGCTGCAAGAGGCGCTCGAGCTGATGCGCGAGCACGAGATCAGCGGCCTGCCCGTCGTCGACGGCGGGCGCCCCGTCGGCATCCTCACCTCGCGCGACATCCGCTTCGAGAAGAACCTCGCGCAGCCCGTGGCGCGCTTGATGACCGAGAAGCTCATCACCGTGCCGCCCGGCGTCACGAGCGACCGCGCGCGTGAGCTGCTGCACGCCCACCGTATCGAGAAGCTGCTCGTCGTCAGCAGCGACGGCACGCTCGTCGGGCTCATCACGATCAAGGACTTGCTCCAGGCAGACCGGCATCCCGGCGCGGCGAAGGACGAGCGCGGGCGGCTGCGCGTCGGCGCGGCCATCGGCGTCGGCACGGACCGCGAGGAGCGCCTCGCCGCCCTCGTCGCGGCGGGCGCAGACGTGATCGTCATCGACACCGCGCACGGGCACAGCCTCGGCGTGATCGAGGCGGTGCGCGCGACGAAGAAGAAGTACCCGGATCTGCAGCTCGTCGCCGGCAATGTCGCGACCGCGGACGCCGCGGCGGCGCTCGTCGAGGCGGGCGTCGACGGACTCAAGGTCGGCATCGGTCCGGGCTCGATCTGCACGACGCGCGTCGTCGCCGGCATCGGCGTCCCACAGATCACCGCCGTCTCGGACTGCGTCCGCGTCTGCGAGCCGGCGGGCGTCCCGGTCATCTCCGACGGCGGCATCAAGTACTCCGGCGACGTCGTGAAGGCGATCGCCGCAGGCGCCAGCACGGTCATGATCGGCTCGCTCTTCGCGGGCACGGACGAGGCGCCTGGTCAGCTGGTCCTCTACCAAGGCCGCACCTTCAAGGCGTACCGCGGCATGGGCTCGCTCGGCGCGATGAAGAAGGGCAGCAAGGACCGCTACGGTCAGGCGGACGTCACCGAGAACGACAAGCTCGTGCCCGAGGGCATCGAGGGGCGCGTGCCGTACCGCGGTCCGCTCTCGAGCGTCGTCTTCCAGATGGTCGGCGGCCTGCGCGCGGGCATGGGCTACACGGGCTGCCGCACGATCGAGGAGCTCCGCACGAAGGCGAAGTTCATCAAGATGTCGTCGCAGGGCCTCCGCGAGAGCCACGTGCACGACGTCGTCGTCACGGAAGAAGCCCCGAACTACCGCACGGAGCGTTGAATGTCTGCACGGCAGCTCGTCCTCATCCTCGACTACGGCTCTCAGTACACGCAGCTGATCGCGCGGCGCATCCGCGAGGAGCACGTCTACTGCGAGATTCACCCCTGCACGCTGCCGCTCGCTCAGATTCGCGCGCTCGCGCCGCGCGCCATCGTGCTCTCGGGCGGTCCCTCGAGCGTCTACGGTGACGGGGCGCCGACGAGCGATCCCGAGCTGTTCTCGCTCGGGATTCCCGTGCTCGGCATCTGCTACGGGATGCAGCTGATGTGTCATCTGCTCGGCGGCAAAGTGTCGCGCGCAGACCACCGCGAGTACGGCGCCGCCAAGGTCCGCGTCGAGCGCGCGCAAGGCGTGCTCGCGTCGTTCACGGCGGGGGAAGACGTCGACGTTTGGATGAGCCACGGCGACAGCGTCGAGGCGATTCCTCCCGGTTTCGAGGTGCTCGCGACGACCGAGAGCACGCCGTTCGCGGCCATCGGGAACGACGAGCGCAGGCTCTTCGGCGTGCAGTTTCACCCCGAGGTGGTGCACACGCCGCGCGGCACGGAGCTGCTGTCGGCGTTCCTCTTCGCGGTCGCAAAGTGTGAGCCTTCGTGGACGCCCGGCTCCTTCGTCGACGAGTCGATCGCCAAGATTCGTGGGCAGATCGGCGACGCCTCGGCGGTCTGTGGGCTCTCGGGCGGGGTCGACTCGTCCGTCGCGGCGATGCTCGTCTCGAAGGCGATCGGCGACCGCCTGACCTGCATCTTCGTCGACAACGGCGTGCTCCGGAAGAACGAGTCCGCCGAGGTCGTGCGGATGTTCCGCGATCACTTCCACCTCAACCTGATCCACGTCGACGCGGCCAAGCGCTTCCTCGACGCGCTCGCCGGCATCACGGACCCCGAGCAGAAGCGCAAGATCATCGGGCGCGTCTTCATCGAGGTCTTCGACGACGAGGCCAAGAAGCTCACCGATGTGCAGCACCTCGTGCAGGGCACGCTGTATCCCGACGTGATCGAGAGCGTCTCGTTCAAGGGACCGAGCGCCGTCATCAAGAGCCACCACAACGTGGGCGGCTTGCCCGACCACATGAAGCTCAAGCTCGTCGAGCCGCTGCGCGAGCTCTTCAAGGACGAGGTGCGTGAGGTCGGTGAGGCGCTCGGGATGCCGCACCATGTGCTGTGGCGGCAGCCGTTCCCGGGGCCGGGGCTCGCGATTCGTTGCATCGGCGAGGTCACGGAGGAGCGCCTGCAGATCCTCCGCGAGGCCGACGCGATCCTCGACACGGAGATCCGCGCGGCGGGCCTCTACGAGAGCGTCTGGCAGAGCTTCTGCGTCATCTTGCCGGTGCGCACCGTCGGCGTGATGGGCGACGAGCGCACCTACGACTCCGTCGTCGCGATCCGCGCGGTGCAGTCGCGCGACGGCATGACGGCGGACTGGGCCAAGCTGCCGTACGAGCTGCTCGGCAAGGTGAGCGCGCGGATCATCAACGAGGTCCGCGG
>CAIUAC010000371.1 GCA_903896985.1 uncultured Sandaracinus sp. | reverse complement strand
CGCTGCTCGTTCCGCCGGTCGGACTCTTCGTCGCTCACGTCGCCATCATGCTCACGGCGAACACGTCCGAAAGAGCTTTCCAGATAGGGCTGTTGTTCTGGAAGGTCGAGTCGGTGAACGTCGAGCGCCTCCTCGAAGTGCGGTCCCCACGGCGCGCGCCCGACGCGCGCGGCCGCCCGACGCGCCGAGCGCACGATGTCCGAGTCGCCGAGGAGGGCGTCCTCGGGGAGCGCGTCCGAGTACTCGCGAAAGACCGTCGTCGGCGCGAAGAACCCGCGCAGCCCGTACTGCCGGTTGATCGTCGCCTGCAGGCGAATGCACGCGTGCTCGCGCTCGAGGTCCCGCGCGGTGAAGTTGTCGAGCCCCCAATCCGGCTCATCGAAGCTCGCCGCGCCCTCGATCAGCGAGTGACAAAGCTCGTGATAGATCATCTGCGCGATCGAGTCGTCGGCGTCGAAGCCGTCATCGGTCGAGAGCGTCAGCGAGCCCTTGCCGTCGGTCGCCGCGTAGACGTCGGGCGCGCGCCCCATCCGCAAGCCGATGCGCGCGGCGCAGGTCACCCAGATTCGATCGAGCGGATCTTCGTAGCGATGGGAGGGCAGGCGCATGGGTCGGCGCAGTGTAGTCCGACGCGGCCTCGCGGTGCGTCGCGCAGCGCGGCGCGTCCGCTCGCGCGCCGCCCATCGTCGCGCCGCACCTTGACGCTCCCGCGGCCCGCCGGTACCCCTCGCTCGCACGCGCTCGATCCTCGGGCCGCACGGAACCGCTTCATTGCAGCCCCCCGAACGCACTCTCACGCTGCGGCCTCGCGTCACCTCCGCGGAGGACTCGCTGCGCCCGACCCGCGCGGAGATCTCGCTCGACGCCCTCGTGCACAACCTCGGCATCGTCCGCGCAGAGGCCGCGGGAGCGCGCGTGCTCGCCATCGTGAAGGCCGACGCCTACGGGCACGGCGTCGTGCCGGTCGTGACGCGGCTCGCAGAGGAGGGCGTCGCGGCGTTCGGCGTCGCCCTCGCGGAGGAGGGCCTCGAGCTGCGCGAGGCGGGCATCGACGCGCCGATCCTCGTGCTCAACGGCGTCTACGCGGGCGCGCACCGCGAGGTGCTCGAGGCTGGCCTGACGCCCGTCGTCGCGGAGCTCGAGACGCTGCGCGCGTTCTCGCGCGTCTCGAACGGCAAGCCCTTCGGCTTTCACCTCGAGGTCGACACCGGGATCGCGCGTCTCGGCGTGCCGATGCCCGTGCTCGCCGACTTCCTCGCGGGGCTCGCGAAGGTGCCGCACGCGCGCGTCGATGGGCTGATGACGCACTTCGCGTCCGCCGACGGCGACGACGCCTTCACGAAGGAGCAGCTGCGCCGCTTCGCCGAGGCGCGCGCGCTCCTCGCGGCGCACGGGCACGCGCCGCGCATCGTGCACGCGGCCAACAGCGCCGGGCTCTTTCGTCACCCGGAGGCGCGCTTCGACATGGTGCGCCCGGGCATCGCGCTCTTCGGCGTGCAGGCTTGGCCGTCCCGCGTCGCGGGTGAGGCGAGCGCGCTCCGCCCGACCATGCGGCTGCGCACCGAGGTGATCGCGCTGCGCGATCTGCCCATCGGCGCGACGGTCGGCTACGGCGGCAGGTTTCGCGCGGAGCGCCCGACGCGCATCGCGACGGTGCCCGTCGGCTATGGCGACGGTCTGCTGCGCGCGGTGTCGAACCGCGGCGAGATGCTCGTGCACGGCGCGCGCGCGCCCATCGCCGGCAACGTCTCGAT
>CAIUAC010000370.1 GCA_903896985.1 uncultured Sandaracinus sp. | reverse complement strand
GGACGGGTCGTCCGGTGATAGCGTGCGCGCTCCGAACTTTGCGGAAGGCGTCGAGTGCAGCCAGGTCTCGTCATCGCTGGCAAGTACGAGCTGATTGCGCCTCTCGGTGAGGGCGGGATGGGGGTCGTTTGGCGCGCGCGTCACCTCGGGCTCGGGCGCGAGGTCGCCGTGAAGCTGATTCACGGGGAGGTGCTCGACGCCAACTCGGTCGAGCGTTTCCTCCGCGAGGCGCGCAACGCGGCCCGCGTGCGGCACCCGAATGTGCTCGACGTGACCGATGTCGGGCAGACCGAGTACGGCGAGCCGTATCTCGTGATGGAGCTGCTCGAGGGCGAGAGCCTCGGCGCGAGGCTTTCGCGCGGGCCGATGTCGGTCGCTGAGGTCGTCAGCACCGGCGCAGGCATCCTGCGCGGGCTCGCGGCGGTGCACGAGGCGGGGCTGCTGCACCGCGACCTCAAGCCGGACAACGTGTTCCTCGCGCGCGTCGCGGGCGAGACCGTCGTCAAGCTCGTGGACTTCGGCATCTCCAAGCACGTCGAAGATCCCGCCGCGCGCACCAAGCTCACGCAGACCGGCACGATCGTCGGGACACCGCACTATATGTCGGTCGAGCAGCTCTGCGGCGCTCCGGATCTCGACGGTCGCAGCGACCTGTTCTCGGTCGGCGTCATCCTCTACGAGGCGCTCGGCCGGCAGCTTCCGCACGATGGGGACTCGCTCACCGCCGTCATCGCGGCGAAGCTCGAGCGCGAGCCGGAGGCGCTCGCCGTGCTCCGGCCGGACGTCCCCCGAGCGCTCTGCGCCGTGGTCGAGCGCGCGCTCGCCCGGCGACGCGAGGCGCGCTTCTCGACGGCCACCGAGATGCGCGACGCCTTGCTCGGCGCCAGCATGGTCGGCGCAGCGACCCTCGTCTCTCCCGCGCACGCGGGCTTTGCGCCCACCGTGCAGTCGATGCCGACGCCGATCGCCAGCGCGCGACCTGCGCCGGCTCCAAGTCGCGGACCGCAGGCACCGCCGAGGATGGTGTCCGCTGCGCCGCTCGCGCCGACTGGGGGCGGGCGTTCCGGGCCGCTGCTGCTCGGCTTCGGCTTGCTCGGGGTGCTCGGACTCGGCGCGGTCGGTGGCGGGCTGCTCTGGCTCGAGCGCGGGCGTGGGGTCGAGCCGCCGCCGTCCTCCGCGCTGCCGCTCGCGCCGCCAGTGGTCGTTCCGCCTGTCGAGCCTCCGGGCTGGACCATCGGTCCGCCGATGGACCTCGCGACGCTCGCCATGCGCTGGCGCTCGCTCGGCGCGGGGACGGCGCGCGACTCCGTGCGGTTCCTGCCAGCCGTGGGCGGAGGATATGTGCCCGCGCTGCCTGCGGAGACCGACGAAGCCAGCGCCGCCACGCTCGCCGTCGCGTTCGGTGGGGCCGTGACGCGCGGCCCGGCGCCCGCCGCGGACGCGCTCGCGCCGCTGCTGCTCTGGACGACGGGCAGCTTGCACGTGCGCGCTGGGCCATCGCCCTCTGCGCCCGACGTGAGCGCGCTGCAGTCGCACGTCGTGCTCGTCGGGGTGCGCGGCGCGGTCGACGGCGTGCCGTCGGCGACGAACGTGCGCACGGACTGGAGCTATGTGGCGGTCGACGCCCACGAGGCTGGCTGGTCGTCGGCGTCGTACCTCGAGCCCTACACGCGCTGCCTCCCGCCGCTCGATCCGTTCCTCTTGGAGCTCCCTGAGGCTCGGCGCGCGGCGCTCACCCCGGACATCTCCGTGCGCGCGATCCCTACGCTCCTCGTCGGAACGCGGCGGCGCCTCGGCTACCTGCTCGCCGTGCACGACGCCCTCGAGCAGCGCTCCTACGTCGGCGTCTACTCCGCCGCGCGCGACTGCACGCTCGAGAAGGTGGGCGTCTACCAACAGGACCATCCCATCGACAACGCGTTCTTCGTGGACGCCGCGCCGTCGTCGGGCCCCGCGCTCATCGTCCTGCGCGGCCCCGTGCTCGACCCCCGCTTCGAGGGCGCGGAGCTGTGGCAGGCGTTTCTGCTGGGCGGCAGCGAAGAGGTCTGGCGAGCGGTGCTCCCGTCCGCCGAGACGGTGCTCTGGAACGATCGCGCCCGCGTGACCTTCAGCGAGACCTCCCGCTATGGACTGCCAGGCTACTGGCCCGCGCGCGTCCGCTTCGGCGAGACCGAGCAGTTCTATCGCTGGGACGGCGCGGCGCTCGTGCTCGATCCCTGAGCGAAGCCCCCCCGCCGCGTCCGCCGCAATCCTTGCGCTGCGCGGCGGTATCCGTGACCATGCGGGCATGAAGCTCACGGCTCTCACGGTCGCGCTCGCGGGCGGCCTCTGTCTGCTCGTGGGTGCGTGTGGCGATGACGACGCCGTCACGCCTCCCGTCCCGGACGCCGGCGCGCCGGACCTCGGGCGGCCGCTGCCCGAGTGCACGCTGCCGACGCCGCTCGTCGCCGGCACGCCGGAGACCGACGCCCTCGCGAACGCGCCCGCGCGCTGCGGCGCGCCTGCGTATTCTTGGCTGCGCGACGCGAACCTCGGCGAGGTCGTCGACCGGCGGCGGATCTCTTCGTACGCCGCCGATCAGCTCGCGGCGCTCGCCGTCGCGGTCGAGGTCTCGCTCCCGCGCCCGCCCGAGCACAACGTCTACGTCGAGCGCGTCGCGTACAAGACGCAGGACCGCGGGCGCTCGGTGGAGTCGTCGATGGGGCTCGCCTTCCCGACGGACGACGCGACGGCGGCGGAGCGGCCGATCCTGCTCTTCTTGCACGGCACCTCGGGCTTCACCGCGAACTGCGGGCCGTCGATGGACGGCAACTATCAGATCCTCGCCGCGCTCCTCGCCTCGTACGGCTGGATCGTCGCGATGCCCGATTATCTCGGCCTCGAGTCGCTCGGCACGCCCTACGGCGCGCTCCACCCGTACCTCGTCGGCGAGCCGACCGCGATCGCCTCGCTCGACGCCGCGCGCGCCGCGATGCACGCCGTCGCGTCGCGCCCGGGCAACCTCTGCGCCTCGACGAAGCTGCTCGTCATCGGCATGTCGCAGGGCGGTCATGCGGCGCTCTGGGTCGACCGCCTCGCGCCCTATTACGCCCGCGAATTCGAGCTCGCCGGCGTCGTCGCGTCGGTGCCCCCGGCGGACCTGAACGCCGAGATGGAGCGCGCGCTCACCGAGCTCGTCGACGGCACCTCCAACGCCATCGCGACGATCGGCGCCGTGCCGCAGTGGTATGGCTTCGCCGACCGCGTCGGCGAGGTGCTGCGCGCGCCCTACGACGTCGACGTGCCCGCCGCGCTCGCCGCCGACTGCAACCCCGGCGCCGCCATCGACACGCCCGCGACGCTCGCGGACGTCTTCACGGACGCGCTGATCTCGCAGGTCGCGACGGGCAGCATCGCGGGCTTCGCGCCGTGGGACTGCGTCGTCGCCGAGAACAGCCTCACCTCGACGCCGATCCCGCGCATCACGCCGGCCTCCTCGTCCTACGGGATCCTCTACGTGCTCGGCGAGGCCGATCAGCTCGTGCACACGCCGTTCGAGCGCGCCTCCTACGACACGCTCTGCGCGGCGGGGATGCCGCTGCAATACGCCGAGTGCGCGGGCGCGGGGCACGTCGACGCCATCTACTGGTCGCTCCCCGAGTCGCTCGACTTCTTGACCGCGCGCGAGCACGGCGAGCCCTTCACCCCGCAGTGCACGCGCCCCGCGGCGGCGACCTGTCGCGGCACTCCCGCAGCGCCGTGATCTCACCTACGGCGTTCGGCCAATATCGCCTGCTCAAGCGCATCGGCTCCGGCGGCATGGCGGAGGTCTTCCTCGCCGAGGCGCGCGGGATCGGCGGCTTCGAGACGCTCCTCTGCGTCAAGTGCATCCGGCAGGAGCGCGCGGCGGACAAGGACTTCATCCGCCTCCTCGTCGAAGAGGCGAAGATCGTCTCGCACATCGTCCACCCGAACGTCGCGCAGGTCTTCGACCTCGGCTGCGTCGATGATCGCTACTACATCGCGATGGAGTACGTCGACGGCATCGACGCCTTCGGCATCCTGAAGGCCGCCGCCGAGCGTGGCATTCATCTGCCGGTCCCCGCGGCCGCGCTGATCGTGCGGGAGCTCGTCAACGGGCTCGCCGCCGCGCACGGGCAGACCGACTCGGCGGGGCAGCCGCTCCACATCATCCACCGCGATATCTCGCCCCACAACGTGCTCGTCTCCTTCGACGGCGACGTGAAGATCATCGACTTCGGCGTCGCGAAGGCCGCGCTGCGCGACGCGACGACGCAGGCCGGCGTCATCAAGGGCAAGTACAACTACCTGTCTCCCGAGCAGGCGCGCGGGCAGCCGCTCGACCACCGCACCGACATCTTCTCGGCGGGGATCGTGCTCTTCGAGCTCCTCGCGGGCGAGCCGCTCTATCCGGGCGATCACATCGCGGATCTGCTCGATCAGACGCGGCGCGCGAAGGTGCCGCCGCTCAAGCGCTATCGCTCGGATGTGCCGAAGGCGCTCTCCGCGATCTTGTCGAAGTCGCTCGACCGCAACCTCGACCGCCGCTACGCGAACGCGCAGGCGATGTCGGCGGATCTCGACGCGTTCCTCGCGCAGCACGCGGGCGGCTACGGCCGCGGGGACCTGACGGCGCTGCTCGCCTGGCTGGTCAGCGAGGAGCATCGCGTCTCGCAGGCGCCGCCTCCGCCTCCCGCGCCCGCCGGGGCGCGCGGGGAGCCGACTGGCAAGGTCGACGCGTTCGCCAACCGGGTGCGCTCGGCCGACGAGCTCGAGGCGGAGCCGACGCGCGTCGCGAACCCCGAGGACATTCGCGCGCGGCGGCAGGCGCGGGCCGCTGGCTTCGAGGTCCCGCCGACGCCCGTCTTGAAGCGCGTCCGCCGACGGAAGCTGCTCCCGCTCTACCTCGCCCTCGCCGCGCTGGCGCTCGTCGGAGTGGGTGGTGTGCTCGCCTTTCTGCACCTCGCGGGGAGATGAGTGGTGTAATACCCACCCCATGAGCAACGATCCCGTCGTCCCCAAAGGCGTCACGCAGAAGAAGGGGAAGGGGCAGTTCAACAACAAGTTCGCCTCGACCGTCATGGGCACGGCGATGTTCGTCGCCGAGATGCAGCGCAAAGTGCCGCTGCGCACGAAGCTCCTCGTGGTGCTGGTGCTGCTGACGGCGGGCGGGCTCGGGACGTGGGCGTACCTCGACATGGTCGGCAAGGAGCGCTCCGCGGCGGAGCTCGCGCTCGCGGTCGTCGAGCCGCACGAGACGGGCGCGCCGCACGTGCGCGCGATGCTCGAGAAGGGGCTGCACTCGAGCTCTCGCGCGGCGGCGTATCGCTACCTCGGCGAGGCGCAGGACGCGGCGAGCGTGCCGTTTCTCCAGGACGGGCTGCGGGCGAGCCCCGAGGAGCGCAAGGCGGCGGCGGAGGCGCTGTCCCGCATCGGCGCGCCGGCGGCGCTCCCGGCGCGCGACGGGCTCGCGGCGATGCTCGCGAGCACCGACCCGAGCGAGGCGCTCCTCGGCGCGTGGGTGCTCGCTTCCCTCGGTGATCCGCGCGGGCTCGAGCCGTCGATCGCGGGGCTCGCGAACGGCGCGCTGCAGCAGGTCCCGACCTACGACGCGGGCAAGCTCGCGACGCTGCTCGGGCCGGCGGGGATGATCACGCGCCTGCAGGACACGCATCCGTCGGTGCGGCAGTTCGCGGCGACGTGGCTCGGGCCGGTCTGCGACGAGCGCGCGGCCGCCGCGCTGACGCAAGCCTCGCACGACGCCGTGCAGGAGGTCGTGGTCGCCGCGTGCGTCAGCCTCGGCCGCTGCGGCACGCCGCAGGCGCTCGAGGCCGTCGTCACCGCGCTGCGCGCCAAGCCCGCGCTGCGTGAGCCGCTCGGTCAGGCGTTCAGCCACGAGGTCGGCGCGCCCGGCCTCGCGCTCTTGCTGCAGACGACCGACGACCGCTCGACGCGCGCGCTCCTCGTGCGCTTCATCTCGGAGCTCTACGACCTGCGCGCGGGCGACGCGCTCCTCGTCGAGCTCGAGCGCACGACCGAGCCCGCGGAGCGCGCCGCGGTCGCGACCGCCCTCGCCGAGATCGGCGACCCGCGCGTCGTCGCGGCGGTCGGGCCGCTGCTCGAGCAGACCGAGGGCGACTGGGCGCGGCAGGGCATCGAGCTGCTCGGTCGCTCGGGCAACGCCGAGGCCGTCGGGCCGACCCTCCAAGAGCTGCTCCGGACCCGGCGCGAGCAGCAGGGCGCCGTGCTCGTCGCGATGGGCGAGGCCTCCGTGTGCAGCGAGGACGCCGTGCGCGCGATGCAGGGGCTGCTCGGGCCCGCGGCGACCGCGCCTTGGGCGCTGACCGCGCTCGCGCGCTGCGGCGACGCCGAGGCGGGGGTCGTCGCGCTGCGTTATCTGGCGCATCCGAGCCGCGGCGATGGGAACATGGCGTTCGCGGCGTTCGACGCGGTCGCGCGCCTCGGGCTCGCGGAGGCCGCCGAGCCGCTCGCCGGCTGGGTCAACGACGCGGCGGCCGATCCGCGCCTGCGCCTCGCCGCGGCGGACGCGCTCGGCATCGTCGGCGACGACGCGACGCTCGAGCGGCTCGCAGATCGCCTCGTCGATCCGGGGACGACCCCGGCGCAGCGCCCGGCGCTCGCGCGCGCGCTCTCGCATCGCCTGCCCCCCGCGGTGCTCGGGCGCTTGATGGGCTATCTGCGCAGCGGCGCGGATGATGACCGCACGCTCGCGGTCGTCGCGGTGCTCGGCACGGCGGCCGACGCGACGCTCCAGGAGGAGCTGACGACCCTGCTCGAGGACGAGCGCGCCCGCGCCGATGCGGCCTTCGCCGTCGCCCTCGGCGGCAACGAGGCGGGGCTCGCGCGGCTCGTGCAGCTGATGCGCACGCAGCCTCCCGTCGATGAATTCGTCCGCGCGCGGATGGGCGCGTTTCATCCGCTCTTCGACCGCCGCGACCTCGAGGACGGTCGGCTCTACGACCGCATGGAGCGCCTGCTCGCGCTCCGCGACCTCGGCATCGGCGCGTTCTGGGACGCCTACGCGGCGAGCCTCAAGGAGGGCTCGCAGCACCCGGGCTCGCTCAGCGCGCGCGAGCTTCGCCGCGGCCTGACGGGCGACCTGCAGGGGGCCGACGGGCGCAAGCGACGCCTCGCCGCCGCGGCGCTGCTCGCCTCGGGCGCGCGCGGCGTGCTGCTCGCGGTGCGCGCTGG
>CAIUAC010000369.1 GCA_903896985.1 uncultured Sandaracinus sp. | reverse complement strand
CCGGTGTCGACGCCGGCGTCGACGAGGTGCACCGTGCAGCCGCTGAGCCGCACGCCTGCGGCGATCGCCTGCGCTGGTCCGTCGCTGCCCTTGAACGAGGGCAGGAGCGCGGGATGCACGTTGACGATGCGGTGCGGGAACTGCGCGAGCATCGCCGGGCCGACGATGCGCATGAAGCCGGCGAGCACGACGAGCCCTGGCTGCTTGCTCGGCTCGAGGAAGCGGGCGACGGCGGAGGCGAGGCGCGCGTCCCAGGCTGGGCGATCGGCCTTGCCGTGCAGCTCGACGACGGCCGTCGCGACGCCGCGCTCGCGGGCGAGCGTGAGCGCGGGGGCGTCTGGCTTGTCGGACACGACCGCGACGACGCGCGCGGCGCAGGTGCCGGCGTCGCAGGCCGCGAGGATCGAGCGCAGGTTGCTGCCTCGTCCGGAGGCCAGCACGACGACGTCGAGCGCCGCCGGTTTCGTCACGCCGTCGGGTGCGCTCACGGTGGCCCTCAAGCGAAGCGGACGCGCGCCTCGAACTCGGCGCCCGGCGTGGCGATCACTTCCCCGATGACGCTGACCGTCTCGCCCGCCGCGACGAACGCGGCGCGCACCGCGTCGGCGTGCTCCTTCGCCACGACGCCCACGAGCCCCAGCCCGAGGTTGAACGTGCGGCGCATCTCGTCCTCGTCGACGTCGCCCGCGCGCTGTACCAGGTCGAAGATCGCCGGCCGCGCCCAGGCGTTGGCGTCGATGGAGATGCCGAGGTCGTCGGGCAGCACGCGCGGCACGTTGCCCGGCAGCCCGCCGCCCGTGATGTGCGAGAGCGCGTGGACGGCTCCAGGCACCGCGGCGAGGGCCGCTTGAACGGACTTCGCGTAGATCTTCGTCGGGCGCAGCAAGGCCGCACCGAGCGTCTCGCCGAGCTCGGCGAGGTGTGCGTCGAGGGAGAGTCCGGCGCGCTCGAGCAGCGCCTTTCGGACGAGCGAGTAGCCGTTCGAGTGAATGCCGCTCGACGCGACGCCGAGCACGACGTCGCCGACGCGCACCGACTTGCCGTCGAGGATCTTCGCGCGCTCGACGACGCCGACGGCGAAGCCGGCGAGGTCGTACTCCCCGTCCGCGTAGAAGCCGGGAAGCTCGGCCGTCTCGCCTCCGAGGAGCGCGCAGCCCGCTTGCTCGCAGCCCGCCGCGATGCCCTTGATGACCGCCGTCGCGCGGTCGAGGTCGAGCTTTCCCGTCGCGAAGTAGTCGAGGAAGAAGAGCGGGCGCGCTCCCGACGTGACGATGTCGTTGACGCACATCGCGACGAGGTCGATGCCGACGGTGTCGTGCACGTCGGCGAGGAACGCCAGCTTCAGCTTGGTGCCGACGCCGTCGGTCCCCGAGACGAGGATCGGGTCGACTAGCCCCGATGGCAGCGAGCACAGCCCCGCGAAGCCGCCGACGCCGGCGAGCACCTCCGGGATGCGCGTGCGCGCGGCGAGAGGCTTGATGCGGTCGACGAGCGCGTCACCGGCGTCGATGTCGACGCCAGCGTCCCGGTAGCTGAGCTTGCCCATGCGGGCGCGACGCTAGCAGAGTGCGGCGGGGACGGCGACCGTGAGTGCTCGACGACGAGCGCACGTCGACGAACGCGCCCTTTCGACTGCGCGCGCTGACGGCTTCAGTCGAAGGGATTGTCCGTCACGAAGCCAGCGCCGCCGCGCTTGGTCGGGCGGTTTTGCGGCGTCGGGCGCACCGGGGGGTCGGGCGGACCGGGGGCACGGCGTGCGCCACGGGGGCAGGGCGCACAGGCGCGGTGGGCCGGAGCGCGATCGTGAGCACACGGTCGCGCGAGAGCTCGACGCTCTGCGTGACGGTCGTGTAGCCCGGGAGCGACGCCTCGAGGCGGTGGGTCGTCGCGCTCCGGGTCAGGTGCACATCGTACGGGGCGCGTACGCGCATGCCGTCGAAGGTCACCACAGCGTTGGCGGGCGCGACGCGGACCTGCACGTGCACCGTAGGCGGTGCCGCAGGCGGGCGCGGGCTTGCCGCGATGGGCGCCGCGCGGGGCGGCGGTGCGGTCGGCGTGGGGTGCGCGGCGACGGTCGGATGGTTGTCGCGGGCTTGCGCGACCGGAGGCGGTGGCGCGACGACGGGTACGGGAGGCGGCGCGACGACGGGTACGGGAGGCGGCGCGACGACGGGTACGGGAGGCGGCGCGACGACGGGTACGGGAGGCGGCGCGACGACGGCAGGCTGCGGTACGACGATGGCGACGGCAGGCGCGGCCGCCACGGCGAGCGG
>CAIUAC010000368.1 GCA_903896985.1 uncultured Sandaracinus sp. | reverse complement strand
CGTTGCTGTCGTCGCCGCTGACGGGCGTGTGCGCGATGCCCGTCAGCGGCGCGCAGGAGTCGGCCGTGCAAGCGTTGCTGTCGTCGACGCTGACGGGCGTGTGCGCGATGCCCGTCGCGGGAGCGCAGGAGTCGGCCGTGCAGGCGTTGCTGTCGTCGACGCTGACCGGCGTGTGCGCGACGCCGGTGACCGGGTCGCACGAGTCCACGGTGCAGGCGTCGCTATCGTCGGTGAATACCGCGGTGTGCGTGACGCCGGTGACCGGATCGCAGCCGTCCACGGTGCAGACGTCGCTGTCGTCCGTCAGCACGGCGGTGTGCGTGACGCCCACGACCGGATCGCATCCGTCCACGGTGCAGGGGTCGCCGTCGTCAGGGTCGACAGGCACCGAGTTGCAGGTGCCGGAGTCGCAGGTGTCGAGCGTGCACGGGTCGCCGTCCTCGCAGGCTGCGCTCGAGGTGCAGCCGGCGTCGACGTCGGGAAGCGCGGCGTCATCGCCCGCGTCGAGCTCGGGAAGCGCGGCGTCATCGCCCGCGTCGGCCGGCACCGCGCCGTCCGATCCAGCGTCGACGGCACCATCAGGCCTCGAAGCGTCGAGCGCAGCGTCGGGGGTGGCGGCGTCGACGGCGCTGTCGGGGCGGTCCTCCGGGGTCCCGCCACAGGCGGCAGAGACGAGGAGCGAGCTGACGGCGAACACTGCGAACAGTCGGGAAGAGCGCATCGGCGAGGCTCCGGGGGAAGGAAGTAACCTGACCCGGGAGCGTGCTGGCGGACGTCTGGAAGTCAACGCGGCGGCGCTCGGGCGCTGACGCGGGGCGCGCTACGGGCCGGGAGTCAGGCGACGCGGTGGCGTCGAGCCGTGATTACGGGCGCTCGGCCAGGTGCGTGTGGAGCGCGCGACGAAGCTCTGCCTCGTTGATGGGCTTGTCGAGGCGGATGTTCGGGACGCGCTCGAGGAACGTGCGGGAGGCCGTGCTGTAGGCGCCACCGGTCACGAAGATCATGCGCTGCGCCTGGTCCGGGGCGAACGCGAAGACCTCGTCGTGCAGGTCCATGCCGCTCAGTTCGGGCATCATCAGGTCGCACACGATCGCGTCGAAGTGCTCGCCGCCGCGCAGCCTGTCGAGCGCGTCGCGGGCCGAGGCCAGCAGCGTGACGTCGTGCTCGCGGGACAGCAGGCGCACGAGCGCCTTGCCGACGAGCGGCTCGTCGTCGACGACGAGCACCTGACCGCGCCGCAGCAGGACGGGCGCCTCGCTCGTCGGCGCGGCGTGCTGCGAGGGGCCGACGGTCGGCAGCAGGACGCGGAACGTCGTGCCCTTGCCGACGGCGCTCTCGACTAAGATCTCGCCGCCCATCTGCTCGATGAGGCTGTGGCAGATCGCGAGGCCTAGCCCAGTGCCGACCCCCACGGGCTTGGTGGTGAAGAACGGGTCGAAGATGCGCGCCAGGATGTTGGCGGGGATGCCGCCGCCGGTGTCGCGGATCTCGATGCAGAGGCGGCCCTCCGGCTCGATGCGCGTCGACACGCGAATCTCGTGGCGGTTCGGGTGCCCCTCGGGGATCGCCTGCGCTGCGTTCGCCAGCAGGTTGAGGAGCACCTGACCGAGGCGCGCGTCGTTCGCCTCGATCGGCGGGACTCCGGCGAAGTCCCGCACGAGGCGTGCCCGCGGGCGGATCTCGTTGGCGATCATGGCGAGCGAAGACTCGAGCACCTTCTCGACGTCGACCCGGCTCGTGCGGTCCTCGTCGGGGCGGGAGAGCGCCTTGAGATCGCGGACGATACGCCGGACGCGGTGCGCGCCGTCGACCGCCTCGACGAGCGCGGTGACGATCTCTCGAAGTCGCGGCGGGTCATCGATCGCGCCGGGAACGCGCAGCTCGTCGATCGCGAACGAGGTGTTCGACAGCACATAGGCGAGCGGGTTGTTGATCTCGTGGGCGACGCCCGCCGCCAGCATGCCGAGGCTCGCGAGCCGGTCGCTTCGCTCGAGGCCCGCTTGCAGCCGCTTACGCTCGGTGATGTCGCGGTGGACCGCCAGGATGTAGGGGTTTCCCCCGACGTGGACGAGGCTGCTCGAGACCTCGAGGGAGAACGAGTGCCCCTCCTTGTGGAGGTGCTCGACCTCGAAGGTCAGAGGCTCGCCGCTCAGGATCCGGCGGATCCGCGCCGGAGCGAGCGCCGCCGTCGCGGGCGTGTCGAGGTCAGCCAGGGTCAGCCGCTGCAGCTCCTCGCGCGTCCAGCCGTGCATCCGCGCGAAGGACTCGTTCACCTCGACGAGGTCGCCCTCAGGGGAGATCAGGAAGATTCCGTCGTTCGCCCCGGCGACGAGCGCTCGGTAGCGCGTCTCGCTCTCGCGCAGCGCCTGCTCGACGTGCGTTCGTGCGACGAGCTCGAGCTCGAGCTCGCGGGTGCGCTCGGCGACGAGGGCGGCGAGTTCCTCTCGCCCGAGGCTGCGCAGGCGGTACGCCGCCCGCAGCTTGGCCATGCTGCGCAGGAGCGCGACGAGCTCCCCGTCGTCGAGGGGCTTCGACAGGAAGCCATCGGCCCCCGCCTCGACCGCCTGGAGCCTGTGCTCTCGGTCGGTGCGCTGGGCGGTCATGCAGACCAAGGGGATGTCCTTCAGGCGCTCGTCCGCCTTGAGGCGCCGACACACCTCGAGGCCCGTAGGGCCAGGCAGGGCGAGGTCGAGCAAAATGACGTCGGGGTCCTCGGTCGTGGCGAGCATGAGGGCGCTCGCGCCGTCGAGCGCGGTCAGCAGCGTGGTCGACGGGAGAAGCTCGCGCAGCGTGGCGCGAAGCGCGGTGAGTTCCTCGGCGCTAGCGTCAACGGCGAGCACCTTCAGCGTATTCGAGCGCACGGCCTACTCCACCCCTCGCAGGGGAAACGAGCAGCTCGCGTACGCCGCTATGCTGCGCACCGACCGGCCGAAATGTGCGTGATACACCCGCCTCATCCTCGACTTCCAGGGTGAGCCAGGCTGCCCCAAAACGAGCCAGGGCGCTACCCACGAGTGCAGGTCAAGGGCCCGACGGGACGGCGGAAGTGCGGGCGTCCGGGCACAGGCTCAACGCTGCCAGTGCACGACGCGCCGCTCGACGGCGGCGACGAGGGCCGAGAGCGCGAAGCCCGTGCCACCGGCGAGCAAGACGACGAGGCCGAGGAGGTCCGAGCGATAGGCGATCAGCGCGTCGAGGGCGCGGGCGCCGAGGCCGTGCTCTGCGCCGACCAGCATCTCGCTGACGACGGCGATGACCAGGCCCGCCGTGAGCGCGAGGCGCAGGCCGAGGAAGAGCGCGGGGAGCGCCTCGAACACGTCGACGCGCCAGACGAGCGCGAGGCCCCGCAGGCCGGCGAGGCGGGCCGTGTCGCGCCGCGCAGAGGGCGCGCGGGCGACGCCGTTCGCGACGTGGAGCAGCACGATGCCGGTCGTGCCGAAGACGATGGCGGCGACGCGGGCCTGCTCGGTGTAGCCGAAGAGCACCAGGCAAACAGGGAAAGCGAGCACAGGCGGGATGGCGCGGAGGAAGTCGACGAGCGGCTCGGCGACGCGCCAGAGCCTCGCGTTGCGGCCGAGCGCGAGCCCGAGCACCCAGCCGAGGGCGGTCGCGAGCGCGACGCCGACGAGCACACGCGCGAGCGTCGCGCCGACGTCGAGCCACAGGAGCGGCCGCGCAAGCTCGAGCGCGCAGGTGCGCAGCCAGCCCATCACGTCTCCTCGAGGGAGCCAGCCGCCAGGCGCGCGAGCGGGGCGGTGGCGACCGACGCGGTCGGAGCGTCCGTCGTGATGCGCGCGGGTCGCCCGTCGAGGGCGACGACGCGCTCGGCGACGGCGGCGACGTCCTCGAGGTCGTGGCTGACGAGCAGGAGCGTCGCGCCCGTCTGCCGGCTCGCCTCGACGACGACGGTGCGGGCGAGCGCGCGATGCGCAGCGTCGAGGGCGGAGAACGGCTCGTCGAGGAGCAGCAGGCGTGGGCGCCCGACGAGCGCGCGGGCGAGCGCGAGGAGCTGCTGCTGCCCGCCCGACAGGGTCTGCGGGTACTTCGCGAGGGACGCGCGGTCGACGCCGAGCGCGTCGAGCAGCGCGTCCAAGCGCGCGCGCGCCGCGGCGTCGAGGGCACCGCGCGCCTCGAGCGCGAGGAGCACGTTGCGGTCGGCGCGCAGCCACGGGAGGAAGCTCGCGCGATAGTCCTGCGGCACATAGCCGACGGAATCGCTCGCGCGGACCTCGCCGCGCGCGGGGCGCAGGAGCTTGGCGACGAGCCGCAGCAGCGTCGTCTTGCCGACGCCGTTCGGGCCGACGAGCGCGACGCGCTCGCCCTCGGCGACGCGCAGCGCGAAGCCGAGGAGGCACGGCGCGGCGTGCACGTCGCCGAGCTCCACGGCGGGCTCGACCGCGGCGGGCGGGCGCGGGTCCGCGGGCGAGGACATCAGCGCGTGGTCGGCGGCGTCCAGGCTCGGACCTGCGATGCGTGGGCGAGGATGCCGAGGCGGGCCTCGGAGGCGATCTCACGCGCGAGCAGGCCGGGCGCGACCTCGCTCGACGTCTGGTGCGCGGTGTCGGGGTAGCGCTCGACGAACGCGCGCTCGGCCGGGCGGAGGTGCGCGGCCATGGCGCGGCGCGCGGCGGCGGGATCCCGGCGGGCGCGCTCGATGGCGTCGTCGACCGCCTCGACGAGGCGACGCGCGACGTCGGGTCGGTCGCGCACGAGCGCGCCCGAGAGCACG
>CAIUAC010000367.1 GCA_903896985.1 uncultured Sandaracinus sp. | reverse complement strand
TGCAGGCAGCGAAGACACCTCGCTGACATTCCGCGACGCAATCCGGAACACTTCCACGCTCACAGGCTAGACCCTCGCCGAAAAGCAGATTGCGTCGCGCGCAAGCGGTTTTCGTCACGCTGGGCCCCGATCCTGCTGGACAAAGCGACCCGTCTTCGTCGTGGGGTTGCTCATGTCGCCTTCCCTCACGCCGTTCGCGCCCATCCCCGTGCTGTTCGTCGAGGCCGCGGACTCGACGCTGCAAGAGTTCCTGGCCGAGGTCCACGCGCTCGTCGGCGGGGCGCCCGCGCTGCTGACGCGCGTGGACGCTGACCTCGACGCTCACGGATGCCGCAAGAAGTCGCTGCGCCACGCGGACGCGAAGTGGTTGGCCGATCAGACGGCGCAGCTCGCGGGCGTGCCGTGCGCGCCGGTCGAGGTCGGTTCCAAGGAGGTGCGGCTCGGCGTCGGCCGACCGCGCACCCCGGCGTTCGTCGTGCTCGTCGCGCTGCTTCTGCGAGGCTTCTTCGGGGCCGGCTTCAAGTCGCGCGACCCGGACATGATGCTGCACGAGTCCATCACGCTGCGCGTGTTCCTTGGCAACCACGGCTACGTGATGCCGGCTCGGAGCACCCTGACGGAGCTCTGCAACGTCGTGTCCAACGCGACACGGTCCGCCGTCCTCGACGCGCAGGTGGCGCAGGCGCTGCGAATGGGGTTCGACGACTTCTCCTGGATGCTGCAGGACAGCACGCACGTCGAGGGCAACAGCGCGTGGCCGACGGACTCCGGCCTCCTGGTCGCTCTGCTGGCGCGCATCGTGCGCGTCGGACATGCGTTGCCGCGGCTTGGTCTGCGCGAGATCACGTCGACGGCGGTGGCGAAGAAGCTCGCCGCGATCACCGAGCTCGATCGCGTGATCGGTCTGTCGGCGGGCTCGCGCGAGGGCGCACGACATCGACGGCGCCGCTACAACACGCTGCTGCGGCACGCTCGCCGTGCCCTCGAGGTGTTGCGCCCCGCCGTCGCGGAGGTCGCTGAGCAGCTCGGCGGCCTCGAGGTCCGCCCGAGCCGCAGGCTTCAAGCGGAGCGCGCGGTCGAGCGGCTGCGCGGCGACGTCGACGCGTTCGCGACCGTGATCGACAACTGCGAGGCTCGCGTGCTGCATGAGCAGAAAGTGCCGATGGCGCAGAAGAAGCTCAGCACGTCCGACCCGGACGTCGGCTTCATCGCCAAGGGGCAGCGAACGCCAGTGGTCGGCTACAAGCCGCAGCTCGCGCGCAGCGGGGCTGGATTCATCGTCGGTCTGCGGCTGCCCAAGGGCAATGCGGCTGACTCCGACCAGCTCGTGCCCATGGCGGACGACGTCATCGCCCGCACGGGTGTCGTCCCCGAGGTCGTGAGCGTTGACGACGGCTACGCGAGCAAAGCGAACGTCCACGCGCTGCGGCAGCGCGGCGTCCGGGTGGTGAGCATCAACGGCTCGAAGGGCAAGGCGCTCACGAGCGCTGCAGACTGGAACAGCGACGACTACGCGCACGCTCGCGATGGGCGCTCCGCGATCGAGTCGCTGATGTACTCGCTCAAGCAGGGCTTCGATTTTGGCGAGGTCGCACGTCGCGGCCTCGCCGCCGCGCACGCCGAGTTGCTCGAGAAGGCGCTCGCTTTCAACCTCTGCCACATGACGCGTGTCCGTGCGGAGCGTGCCACCCGGGCCGGGGCCGACGCGGACTCGACACGACCCATCGCAGCCTGAGCCGCCCGCGGCTCGGCCTGACCGCGGCGCCAGCTCACGGCCGCCGCGTGGCCGCGCTTTGCCCTCCGGAGGCAGCGCGGGACCCGGTCAGACCGTCAGGCTCCCGAAAACCGTCGACGCGCGTCGATTTCGCCGACCATCGCCCGGCGACGACCCCGCACGCTGCGCCGCGACAGGGGACCTCGCACGCAGATCGGGGCCTTTTCGGCGAGGGTCTAGCGGGCGGGCGGCGCGCCTCTGCGACCGGGGCGCGCTCCTGAGCCGGCTACTGCGACACGAACGTCACGGGAATCACGATGGTCGCGCTGCCCCCGTCCGGCGGGGCAAACTGAGCCGAAGCCACGCGCGCAGTCACGCAGGCGATGACCGTGCCGGATAGGCTTCCCCCGCCGCCCGGCGACGCGCTGAGGACCTCGCCGTTCGATCCGATCTTCGCCGTGATGCGGACCGAGCCTTTCATGCTCGGGTCTTCTTGCAGGCCCTGGTTGTAACAGCGCTGAAATCCGGGCTTCATACCGGCAACTATCGAAGCCGCGTTGGCCACGTTCCCGCCGCCCACGACCCCATAGATGCCAGGAGAGGGGCCATATCCCACAGCCACGTTGCCACGCGAGGC
>CAIUAC010000366.1 GCA_903896985.1 uncultured Sandaracinus sp. | reverse complement strand
CTCGAGAGCGCCGAGCGTGAGGTCAACGCCGCGCTTCAGGCGTCGCCGGACTTCGCGGGCGCGCACGGCACGCTCGCCGCGATCCACCTCGCGCGCGGCGAGGCCGACGACGCGCTCCGGGAGCTCGAGACCGCCAAGCGCCTCGACCCGGACCTGCACACGCTGCCGATGCTGTTCGCCAACTTCTACCTCGCGAGCGGCGACGTGAACGAGGCGATCCGCTACGCGCAGCAGGGCGTCGAGCGCAGGCCCGACGACGTGCAGGGGCACCTGATGCTCGCCCGCATCTACAAGCAGGCGAACCAGTACAGCGGGATGCGGCGCGAGGCGCAGCGCGCGCTCGAGGTCGCACCGGACGCGCAGCGCGACGGCGTCCGCGACCTGATCGGGCGGGTGCTTGGTCCGACCGCGCTCGAGCCCGAGCCGCCCGCCGAGGGCGACGATACCGGCGATGTCGGAGAGGACGACGACACGGGAGAAGACGGCGCTCCTGGCGTACCGGGAGGAGGCGACCTTCAGCTCGGGGGCGGCTCGCGCCTGCTCGGGGGTGGAGGCGGCGGAGGAGGTCCGAGCCTCCTCGGCGGCGGCGGTGCCGGAGGGGGCAGCGGGGCCTTGCGCGGAGGCAGCGACCCGTCGACACTCCGCCTCGGCGAGTCCTCCGGTGGCGGCGGGCTCCATCTCAACCTGAACGAGTAACGCGGGCCAGCGAGGCCCAGCGGAGGCCGATTCACATGGCGGAACCCACGAACGCTCCTCTCGGAAGTCCCCAAGCTGGCGGCTCGTACGAGGACGACGAGAAGGCGATGCGCTCCGGCAAGGGCCGGATGCTCGCCGCGATGATCGTCGCCGTGCTGGCGAGCGGCATCGGCTTGACCTGGTACGTGATGCAGGGCGACGCCTCGAACTCGTATCGCGAGTTCGGCAAGACCGTGAACGGTCTGCACAACAACCAGTGGCTGAAGTTCTGGGAGTGCTCGCTGCAGTCCGGCGCGGCGTACGAGCGCGTCAAGACGAACACCGACCTCAAGCTCGCGCTCGATCAGCGCGCGTCGCGCGGCGGCGCCCGGTTCGGCGGCTTGATCCGTGACCGCTGTATGCCGCGCCTCGCGGAGATGCACGATCACTATGCGGCGCTCCTCCCGCCGCCGGACCTCGCGGAGAAGGTGCGCGCGGTCGCGACGGCGGCGGACGCGCTCCGCACCGGCTTCAGCGAGTACATCGCGTTCCTCGACGCCGCGGGCGCTTCGTACGACGCAGAGACCTCCGGCCCGCCGATCATGAAGATCGCGAAGGCGTGGTTCGACTACAAGAACGCGTTCAACGCGCTCAATCGCGAGCTTCGGAAGAAGATCGACGGCGCGTAGTCGTCGCTCACTCGCAGAGCGGGCGCTGCGCGAGCGAAGCGTCCGCCGCGAGGCGGAGCGGCAGGACGACGTCGACGTAGCCTGCGGGGCTCGGGGCGGGGAAGCGCAGCGAGCGCGCGGCCTCCAGCACGCAGATGCGCAGCGCGGGGTCGAGCAGCTCGTCGCGCAGCGTGCACGCCTCGCTGACGGCGCCGTTGGCGGCGATGCGCAGCGTGACGTCGAGGCGCCCGCCGCTCGCCGCACGGCCCGACGTCACCGAGAGGCAGCGCGCAGCGGCCTCTCGGAGCGGCGTGAGCGCGCCGACGATGTCGCCTTGCGCGAGGTCGCCCTCGACCGCGTCGGCGGCTGGCTCGGGCAGCCCGTGCCCGCAGAGCCCGCGCTCCGCGACGTCCAGAGCGACGGCTGGCTCGGCGGGCAGGCGCACGTCCGGCGCGTGCGGGACCGCGAGCGTGATCGGCGCGCCGAGGTCCGCGAGGACGGCGAGCGCCGCACGGACGGACGCGAGCGGCAGGTCGGCTTCGGCGCTGACGGCGAGGAGCGCGGGCACGCCGCCTGGCTGGAGCGCGCGCAGCGCCTCCGGCGTGAAACGCAGCGCCCGCGCGCCGTTGCGGCGCAGCGCGGCCTGCAGGAAATGCCCGGCCAGTTCG
>CAIUAC010000365.1 GCA_903896985.1 uncultured Sandaracinus sp. | reverse complement strand
GCCGTCGCGCTGCAGTCCTCTGCCGTCACGCACGCCGTGCCCTGCCCGCCGAGCGTGCCGCGCACGCACGTCGAGGCGCGGCAGTGGAACCCGCTCCCGCACGGCGTCGCCGCGTCGCACGCGCGCGTGCAGAAGCCGCCCGGCGCGCAGCTTCCGTCCGCGCACTGCGCGTCGGCGTCGCACTCGGTGCCGAAGGGGCGCGGCGCGGTCGAGAGCGCGAACGGCCAGCAAGTGCCGCAGTCCGCGCCGCCCGCCGTCGTGTCGCAGACCTCGCCCGTCGGGCACGCCTCGCCCGTCGTCGTGCAGCTTCGCCCGCAGCGCGCGGCGCCCCCGAGCGGCGCGCCGCGGCTCGCGGCGCACTCGAGATCCGCCGCGCAGAGCTCGCCGTCGCCGACCGCGCCCGGGTTGCCGCCGACGCACTCGCCGGTGCCGCAGCCCGTCTCGCGGCAGTAGAAGTCGTACGGGCAGCGCGGGATCGCCGTGCGCGGGTCGCAGTCGCGCGTGCAGATCTGCGCGCCGTCGATCACGCGGCAGACGCCGTCGCCGCACTGATCGTCCCGCGTGCACGCCGCGCCGAGCTCGAGGCAGCCCTCGTCGACGGTGCCGTCGCAGTCGTCGTCCGCGCCGTTGCAGACCTCGGTCGGGGGCGTGCACGCCGGCGCGTAGGCGAGGGCGCTCGCGAGGAGCGCGGCGTGCCGCGGCGTCGCCGTGAAGTACGAGTACGGGTTCGTGCACGCGGCGCCGAGCCCGAACGAGGTGATGCCCGCGACGCGCATGCTCGCGTCGAAGAGCGGCCCGCCGCTGTCGCCTTGGCAGGTCCACGCCGGGCCATCCGTCTCGATCAGCCGCGCGCTCGCCTGCGAGACGTTCATCGCCGCGCGGTACTTCACGCCGCTGTCCGCCGGGTCCGCCGCGCCCGTGCGCGTGCGCCCGTAGCCGACGACCGTCACCGTCGAGCCCACGGCGGGCACCGCGGGCGCGAGGCCGTACGCGGGCGTGCCGACGTTGCGCGTCAGCAGCAGCACCGCGAGGTCGTCGCCGTTGTTGATGTCTGTGTCGATCGCGCTGCCGGGCGTCGTGCGCACCTCGACGACGCCGAAGGTGTCCACGATGCTCGCGCGGTCGTTGAGGTCGCTGCCGACGACGACGAGGAACTCCACCGTCGGCACCGCCGTGTAGCGCCCGCCGCTCTCGCTGAAGACGCAGTGCTTCGCGGTGAGCACCGCGTACGGCCCGATCACCGTCCCGGTGCAGAGCCCGCCCGAGCCCGTCGTCGTGCCCGTCTGCAGCACGAGCACCACCGACGGCAGCGCCGTCTCGCGCGTGCCGTGGATGAGCGGGCTCTCTGTCGCGCCGAGGTCGAGCGGAGCGCCGGCGGTGCAGGCAGCGAGGAGCACGAGCGACGGCAGGACGAAGCGAGAGGGGAGTCGCGGCGCGTTCATGGGGCGGCAGCTTACCGCGTCGCGCGGCGTCTCGTGGCAGCGCCCTGCCGCGCTGACTACGCTGCGTCCGGTGCGCGGCATCCTCCACGTGGACATGGACGCGTTCTACGCGTCGGTGGAGCAGCTCGACGATCCCGCCTTGCGCGGCAAGCCCGTCGTCGTCGGCAGCCCGTCGCGTCGCGGCGTCGTCTGCGCCGCGTCGTACGAGGTGCGCCCGTTCGGCGTGCGCTCGGCGATGCCGATGGGCGAGGCGCTGCGCCGCGCGCCGCAAGCGATCGTCGTGCCGCCGCGGATGCACCGCTACGCCGAGATCAGCGGGCAGGTCTTCGCGATCTTCCATCGCTTCACGCCGCTCGTCGAAGGGCTCTCGCTCGACGAGGCGTTCCTCGACGTGACGGGCAGCCGCGGGCTCTTCGGCGAGCCGCGCGCCATCGCGCAGCAGATCAAGGACGCCGTGCGCACCGAGCTCGGGCTCACCTGCTCGGCGGGCGTCGCCTCGTGCAAATTCGCCGCGAAGATCGCGAGCGACCTGCAGAAGCCCGACGGGCTCGTCGTCGTGCCGGAGGGCATCGCCGAGTTCCTCGCGGAGCTGCCGATCGAGCGGATGTGGGGGATTGGTCCGAAGAGCTCCGTGCGTATCCGCGCCGCAGGCTACGCGACCATCGGGGACCTCGCGCGCGCGCAGCCGAGCCGCCTCGAGGCGCTGCTCGGCTCGTGGGGGCGCACGATCCACGCCCTCGCCAACGGGCACGACGAGCGCGACGTGATCCCCGATCACGACGCGAAATCCGTCGGCGGCGAGGTGACCTTCGAGCACGACGTCTACACGCTCGAGGAGCTCGAGAAGCCCTTGCTCGCGCAGGCGCAGCGCGTCGCCGAGCGCCTCGTGCAGACTGGCACTTGGGGGCGCACCGTGACGCTCAAGCTCAAGTACGGGGACTTCCAATCGCGCACTCGGCAGACGCAGCTCGAGGAGCCCGTCTGCGACACGGACTCCATCTATCGCGCGGCGCACGCGCAGCTCGCGCGGATGCCGGGGCTGCGCCGCGGCGTGCGCCTCGTCGGCGTGACGGTCAGCGCCCTCAGCGAGCGCTCGGACGACGCGCCGCTGCTCTTCCCCGACCCGCGCATCGCCCGCGGCAAGCGCCTCGAGGACGTCGCCGCGAAGCTCCGCGAGCGCTTCGGCGAGCGCATGGTCACGCGCGCCGCGCTGCTCGACGAGCCGAGCGAGCAGCCCGAGGAGCGACCCGCCGGAGAGCGCGGCGACGAGCACGACGACTGACACGCTCTGCGCTTCGGCTTCCTCTACGACCCGCGCGCGCTCGTCGTGGTAGCGTCACGGCCACCTATGCAACGGCTGGGCGCGTTCATCTTCCTCGCGATTGCGTTCGGCCTGCTCACGGGCGCCGGGCTGATGGTCTGGTCCTCGCTCGACTTTCTGAAGCGCGCGCGACCCGTGCAAGCCGTCGTCGTCGAGGTGCGCGGCGGCCCGCGCCCCGATGGAGACTATCAAGAGCAGGCCGTCCTCGACTGGACTGCAGCGGATGGCCGCACGCGCCAGCACAGCCTCTTCTCAGCGCGCGAGCACGACTTCGAGCGCGGTCAGCGCTTCGACTTCCTCTACGACCCGAGCGCGCTCGAGGACGGGCTGAAGACCGCCGCCTTCGACCGCTGGCTCGCGCCTGCCGTGCTCTCCTTCTTCGGTGTCGTCTTCTCGGGCATCGCGATCAAGGTGCTGCTCAAGGGGTGAGCTCACGTCGAGCGCACGCGCTCTCGAACTCACGAGGGAAGCTCCGTGTCCGGCGCCGGAAGCTCCGTGGGCGGATTCGTCGGGCAAAGTGCCCCGTTTCTCGCGCTCGGCGGCGTCGACGAGGGGTGTACGGGCGACGCGCGCCGAAGAAGTGACCGGCCCGGCGGCGCGCTGAGCCTGCTGCAGCCGCGGTGGGCCAGCTCGTATCTGCGCGGCCCGATGACGAGCAAGGAGCTGCGGCGGGGGCGGTGAGCGCGCGTCCCCAGGTGACCGCGCCGGTCGGGGGCCGTGCTCGTCGGACGGGGCCCGCGTTCTCGCGAGCGCCTGGAGACGACGGTCAAACGCTCCGGCAAACCATCGCCCGAGCGCGCCGTCCGCTGCGCTCGTCCCCCGCCCGTCGCTCTGGGTGGAAATGGGTAACGAGGTCGAGCGGCCGCCAACGAGGGTCAGCTGCCGAAAGATCGTGCCGCGACGTGAGGACGGGCAGCTGGACCCCCCGCGCAGGCGTGGCGCGCACCTTTGGAAGGTAGCGGTGACTGCGCGAGCGAGGGTCGAGCTGCGCTTGGAGGGTCGCGGCGATTGCCGACCCAGGTTGAGTCCGCCGAGTCCGCCGACCGAGGTTGACCCCACCGAACGACGTTGACTCCACGCGCTCTCCTACACACTCTCGTTGAGTGCCTCCGGTCGATTGGTCCGCGTACGTCCCCTCCGACGCCGAGCTCCGCGCGACGCTCGCCGCGGGGCGCGGGGCGACGCTGTTGCGGTCCGCGTGGCGCCACCGCGCTGCCGGCCGTAGCGCGCTCGAGGCACGCGATTACGCCGGCGCCGAGCACTCCTACGCCGAGGAGCTGCGTCACTTGCGCGCCCTCGCCGGCCTGAGAGCTGGATACTCCCACGACGACGCTCACGCCGCGCTCGCCTGCGACCACGGCGGTCGCTTCTGGGCGATGGTCGATGCGTGCCGCAGCCTCGGCGAGGCCGCCGATCACGCACGCCACTTGCGCGCCGCGGTCGACGCGTGGCACGAGGAATCGCGCCTGCTCAGTGCGCTCGCGGGACTCCCCGAGTCGCCGTCCAACGACGACCTCCGCGTTGCGCTCGACGGCGCCCTGTTCACCGCGGTGATGGACTTGGCCGTCGCGCACGGCCGAGTCGGTACGGACGCGGGTCATCTGCACGAGTTCGACCGCGCCGCCGACGGACTCGAGCGTGCGCTCCAGCTCGAGGCCGTCCTCGCGGGACTCCCCGACGTCTTTCAGGACAGTGATTTCGCCGCCGAGCTGGTGAGCCCCAGGCTGCCGGTCTTTGTGGCGCTCACGATGCTCTATACCCATGTGTGTTTTGCCGGCGGCCGCAGCCAGAGCGACTCCCGCCGTCGCGCCGCGCTGCGCATGGGCATCGCTGTGCTCCCGTTGAGCGACGGCCCAGCGCCCTGGAACGCGCGCCGAGGTTGCCTCGAGGCGCTCTACGAGCTGCTGAGTTGCGACACCGACGCTGACGAGCGCGCGCGAGTCGCTGCGCAGCTCGAGCAGCAGGGAGATATTTGACGAAGCCGAAGGCGATCGTGCTCGCTGCGGAAGAGGAGCGCTGCCGCCAGGAGCGCATCGTCAAGGCGGTCGGCGACCGCGCGCGTCGCTTCCATCGAGCGTGGCGACGAAGTGCTCACCTTCCTCGCCTGTACTCCTCGACCGCCATCCCAGTGCTCCGCGCGACGTAGCCTTCCGGCAGCTGCAGCTCCATCAGCTCAGTCTCGGAGCCGAGGTGCAGCACGACCCGACCGTCCGCCGGCCGCAGCGCTCCCCCGCCACTCGGCTTCGTTGGCGAGCGTGCTGGGCCACTCCCGCGCTTCAGGTCCAGCGAAAGAGCCGTAGTCCGACGAGGCCCGCGACCACCGTCCAGCCCGCGAGCACCGTCAGCTCGAAGGAGAGCTCGAACACGCTCTTCCCCTCGAGCGCGACGCCGCGGAGGGCCTCGACGAGGGCGGTCAGCGGGAGCGCGCGCGCGCCGAGCAACACCCACTCTGGGAAGCGCGCTGTCGAGAAGAACACGCCGCCGAGCACGAGCGATACGAGCGACGCCGCGTTGATCATCCCGGAGAGCACCTCGACGTTCGCGGTGCGGCTCGCGACCAGAGTGCCTATCGCCGAGAACGCGAGCACGGCGAGGGAGACGACGACGAGGTAGTCGAAGAGGCTGCCGGCGAGCCCCACGCCAAACGCGAGCTGCGCGAAGCCGAGCACGACCGCGAGGGTCACGTACACGAGCGCGAGGTGCGCGAGGACGAACGCCGCGAGGTAGTGCCAACGCTTCATCGGCGTCACCGCGAGCCTGCGCAGCAGCTTCTTCGAGCGGGACTCGACGATGTTCCAGCCTATGCCCCAGAGGCACACGGTCATCACGTTCATCCCGACGAGACCCGGCACCACGAAGTCGACGTAGCGAGTGCCCGGCTCGCGCATCGGGCGGTCCTCGACGGAAGGCGCCGCGCCGGCGAGGACGTGCTCGACGCGGGCGCGCGCGAGGCGCGACTCGGGGCGCGTCGGGTCGGAGCGCAGCCGGGGCACCGCGGCAGGCTCGACGATGGCGAGCGCGCTGCCCCTGAGAAACGCGCGACGCGCGTCGCCCTCGCTCCTGCGCGACACCTCGAGCTCCGGGTCGACGCGGAGCCGCGCGACGAGCGCGCCCGCGCCCGCGCCGTCGACCACGACGACCGGGAGGCGCTCGCCCTCGACAGGGCGGAACGCGATGCCGAGCGCCACCGTGATCACGAGCGGGAACCCGAACGTCCAGAACAGCGCCTCGGGCTCACGCCGAAACGTCCTCAGGCGCACCAGCAAGAGCTGAAAGAGCGGGCTACGCCTCATCGCTCAGCTTTCGTCCCGCGACGACGAGGAAGACGTCCTCGAGCGTCGCGCGCCCGAGGGCCACCCGACCGAGGGTCGCGTCGTGCTGCGCGGCGAGCGCGCGCACGCGGCCGAGCACGTCCTCGGGCGCGTCGGTGCCGAGGCGCAGCGTGCGTCCGAGCAGCCGCGCGACGCGCACGCCCGCGAGCGCGCGCGCCTCGTCGACGGGCACCTCGCCGCTGACGACCTCGACCTCCACGACGTGCGAGCCGACGTGCGCCGCGACGAGCGCCCGCGGAGTCCCTTGCACGATCGCCTTGCCGTGATCGATCAGGATGATGCGGTCGCAGAGGCGCTCCGCCTCCTCCATGAAGTGCGTCGTGAGCAGGATGGCGAGGCCCTTGCGCGCGAGGCCCTCGATCCGATCCCAGAGCCGATGACGCGCCTCCGGATCGAGGCCCGTGGTCGGCTCGTCGAGGATCAGGAGCTCCGGGTCGCCCGCGAGCGCGCAGGCGAGCGCGAGGCGTTGCCGCTCTCCCCCCGAGAGCGCCTGCACGAGCGTGTCCGCGCGGGCCTCCAAATCGACCTCGGCGAGCAGCGTGTCCTCGTCCGGCCCGCGCGCGTAGAAGCTCCGAAAGAACTCGACGGTCTCGCGCGCCGTGAGCTTCTCCGGCAGGCTCGTCTCCTGGAGCGCGACGCCGATGCGCGCGACGATGCGGGCGCGGTCGCGCGGCTGCTCGTGCTCGAAGACGTGGACTTCACCCGACGTCGGAGGGATGAGCCCTTGGATCATCTCGAGCGTCGTCGTCTTGCCGGCGCCGTTCGGTCCGAGCAGCCCCACGGTCGTCCCGCGCTCGACCTCGAGGTCGAGGTGATCGACGACGAGGCGCTCTCCGTAGCGCTTCGTCAGCGCGCGCGCGCGCAGGGCAGAGGGCATCGCCGGAGTATGCACGAACGTCGATTGTTGCTAGGTGACCGTCGGGCAAAGCCCCTGCGGCCCACGGTGCGGCGCTACCGCGGCTCGTGCGCGGCGACGTGGCATCGAGCTCCTGAGCGATCTGGAGGCGGCGAAGAGCGCCGAGGTCGCTTCTTTG
>CAIUAC010000364.1 GCA_903896985.1 uncultured Sandaracinus sp. | reverse complement strand
CGGGCGCGCTCCCGCAGCACCGGGTGACCTGCCTGCACGATCTTGAGGAGCATCGGCCTACGGTAGCGCTCCTGCGCGGCTGCGTCGCCTCGCGGCGAGCGCGTGACCTCCCGCTCATGCGGCCCGGCGACTCTGCGCTACCCTCGCGCGCCATGAGCACCGACCACACGCCCCTCGAGGTCTTCGTCAAGCAGCCGCTCGGTGGCGTCGACCGCCGCGCCATCCTGCCGATGCTCGCTGAGCACGGCCTCCGCGTCGCGCGCGAGGACCTCGCCGCGCAGCGCGCCAAGCTGCGCAAGCTCTCGCCGACGGTCGCGAAGGACGCCTGCGTGCTGCTCCTCGGCGGCTCGAACGGCATCCTGCGGCAGGTCGCCGTGCAGCTCCTCTTCGCCGAAGGAGTGCCCGTCTACGCGGTGCACTACGACAGCGCGAAGCTGCAGATCGGGCCGCACCACGCGCAGGCGATCACGGAGGCCGCGCGCGAGGCCGGCGTCGACGTCACCTTCCGCAACGAGGACGCGACCAAGCCCGACGTGATCACGCAGGTCGTCGCGGAGCTGAAGCAGAAGTACCGCGTCGTGCACGTCATCAACGGCATCGCGGCGGGCGCGACCAAGCGCTACGAGCAGCACGGCAAGGCGCTCGTCCGCGACCTCGACGTCGCCTTCGATGGCGTGCGGCAGACGCCCGATTTCACCCGCGTCGAGAACGTCCGCAAGCTCGGGCTCGTCGAGGTCGACATCGCGACGCAGGCGGACATCGACCGCACCAACAAGATGATGGGCACGTCCACCGATCCGTGGGCCGACGCGCTCGCCGCGGCGGGGCTGCTCGTGCCCGGCGAGAGCGTCGTCGCCTTCGCGGACTACGACTTCGAGTCCGACGATCCGGTCTACGGCATGGGCCCGCTCGCCGGCGCGAAGATTCTCGCGCGCGAGAGCATGAAGCGCATCCGCGACACACACGGCGCCCGCACGATCCGCATCTGCTATCCGCCGCTCTGCACGACGGCGATCGGCGCGATCCCCGGCGGGATGCTGATGTACGCGGGCACGGCGCAATTGCTGCTCCGCGACGGCACCTACAAGGGCCTCCCCGCGCTCGCCGAGGACACGATGGCGATCTTCGGGAGCGCCGCGCAGGAGAGCGGCATTCTCCGCCTCGACACTGCCTATCAAGCGGCGCTCCCCGAGTTTCACGCGCTCAGCGCGCGCCTGACGAACGAGAACCTCGGCGCGGAGCTCTCGCGCGTCATCGGCGCGAGGCTCCCCGAGTAGTCGACGCCGCGCGCCGGCTCAAGAGCCGTAGAAAAATCGACCGAGAGCGAGCGCCGGCCCGGGGGCCCCGCCGGCTGCTAGCAGCCGACGCCCCAGGCACCCCGCGGAGCGCGGACCCGAGGAATACTCCTGTATTTCGCAGGGTCCGCGTGAGGACGTAAGCCGCTATCGGGCATTTTTCGACGGCTCTTCAGTCCCGCCGATACATCGTGACGACGCAAGCGCCGCCGAGGCCGAGGTTGTGCTGCAGGGCGACCTTCGCGCCCTCGACCTGCCGCGCCTCCGCCTGCCCGCGCAGATGCCAGACGAGCTCCGTGCACTGCGCGAGGCCGGTCGCGCCGAGCGGGTGGCCCTTGCTGAGCAGCCCGCCCGACGGATTCGTCACCCACTTGCCGCCGTAGGTGTTGTCGCCGTCCATGATGAACTTCTCGGCCTCGCCCTCTTTGCAGAGGCCGAGTCCCTCGTAGGTGATCACCTCGTTGGCGGTGAAACAATCGTGCAGCTCGACGACCTGCACGTCATTCGGGCCGAGCCCCGCCTGCGCATAGACCTTGTCGGCGGCGGCCTTCGTCATGTCGTAGCCGACCATCTTGATCATCGAGTCACCGAAGCTCGAGCCGAAGTCCGACGCCATCGCCTGACCGGCGATGTAGACGGGATTCGAAATCCCATGCTTCTTGGCGAACTCGTCCGAGCAGAGCACCGCGGCGGCGGCGCCGCACGTCGGCGGGCAGCACTGATAGCGCGTGAGCGGATCGAAGACCTGCGGCGCGGCCATGATCTCCTCGACGGAGAGAATGTCCGTGAAGAGCGCGTACGGGTTCTTGTTGGCGTGCTTGCGCGCCTTCGCCGAGACCATCGCGAAGGTCTCGCGCTTGGTCCCGTACTTCCACATATGCTCGCGACCCGCGCCGCCGAACATCTGCGCGGCGGGCGGCGCGCTCGTGAAGCCCTGCAGCTCGTTCATCGTGCCCGCGTGCTTGTCGAGCGGGTTCGTGCGGTCAGTCCACTTGGCCGCGAGCGCGCCCTTCTCCATCTGCTCGAAGCCGACGACGAGCACGCACTCGGCGATGCCGCCCTCGATCGCTTGGCGCGCGAGCATCAGCGCCGTCGAACCCGTCGAGCAGTTGTTGTTGACGTTGAAGACGGGGATCCCCGTCAGCCCCACCTCGTAGACCGCGCGCTGTCCACAGGTCGAGTCCCCATAGACATATCCCGCGTACGCCTGCTCGATCTGCTCGTAGGGGACTCCCGCGTCCTTCAGCGCAGCGCGCGCTGCGTTGCTCGCCATCACGTTGTATTCGTCGCTCGCGCCGGGCTTGGCGAACTTCACCATTCCGACACCGATCACGTTGACTCTGCGGCCCATATGCGTGCCTCCGTTAGCTGAGAAACGAGCGACCATCAGGCGAGGTTTTGGAGAATGTGGAGCCGGTGCGCGAGCAACACATCGCCGTCGACGCGGAGCGCTCCGTGCATGAACAGCGAGCGCACGCTCTGCTTGCCCGAGGCGAGCTTGGCGAGGTCCGCGTCGTTGATCGTGAAGGTCGCCTTCGCGTCCTTCGCGCGGCCCGGCAGCACCGCGCCCTTGCCCGCCGCGTCGACGATGAAGTCGCTGTCGGGCCCCTTGACGAAGAACTGCACGACCGACCCAAGCTCGCCCGCGAGCGTGGGATTCTCGGCGAAGCGCTGGCTGAGCTTCTCGAAGATCCCCGGCGCCTGCGCGCCTGCGCCGAGCCCCGGTACGGGCGCGGGGAGCGCCGCGGGCTTGGCGACAGCGGACTTGGCGGCGGCCGCCTTCGCGACCTCGTTCTTGTCGAGCTTCTGCAGGAAGTCGAGCTTCTGCGAGGCCATGATGTTGCCGCTGATCTTCAGCTTGCCGGACGTGAACAGCTTCATCGGGTCAGCCTTGCCACTGACCATGTCCATGAAGTCCGCGTCGTCGAGCTCGAGCGTGCACTCGCTCTTCGCACCCTCACCCGGCACGACCGTGCCGAGCTTGGTGTCGAGCGTATAGGCGCTGTCCGGATTCTTCAGATTGAAGAGATAGACAGTCTGCGCCTTGGTCGCGACGTCCTTGTTGACCGCGAAGAACGCGCCGATCGCGGTGAAGATATCCCCGCTCGTCGGCGCTCCACCGCCCGGCGCCGCAGGCACCTCGGCGGGCGCCGCTGCTGCTCCGCCGCCGCGCGCCGCCATCGCCTTCAGCACGTCCGCCTTGTCGACCTTCTGCAAGAAGTCGAGCTTCTGCGAGGCCATGATGTTGCCGGCGATCTTCAGCTTGCCCGACGTGAACAGCTTCATCGGGTCGGCCTTGCCGCTGACCATCGCCATGAAGTCCG
>CAIUAC010000363.1 GCA_903896985.1 uncultured Sandaracinus sp. | reverse complement strand
GCGAGCGGCACGCGCGGCGGCGGAGGGCGCGGGCGCGGCACCGGCGCCGACGGGCCGGATCTGCGCGTCTCGTGGAGCCTGCTCGAGGACACCTACGGCGCCGATCAGCTTCAGCGCGAGCGCGAGGCGTACGCGCGCGAGCGTCGTTCGCGCACGCAGGGCTCGAACCGCGAGGAGAACTGGCGGCAGTTCCGCGCGGCGATCGAGAACTACGTCCCCGGCGTGCGCTCGGGCAATCAGACGGCGCTCAACGCGGCGGCGTCGCCCTTCGCGGAGTTCCTCGCCGAGGTGCATCGGCGCATCCATCGGCAGTTCGCGGAGCACTTCCTGCCGAGCCTGCCGGTCAACCTCGGGGAGCTAGCCGACCGCTCGCTCGTCACCAAGCTCGAGCTGATCTTCAACGCGGACGGGACGATGCACCGGGTCGGCGTCGTCGAGACGAGCGGCTATCTGCCCTTCGACTACGGCGCGTTCGAGGCCGTGATGCGCGGGCAGCCGTACCCCGCCGCCCCCGACGCCATCAAGAGCGGTGACGGGCGCGTCTACGTGCGCTGGGCGTTCTACCGGAGCGAGCGACAATGCGGGACGTTCAACGCGGAGCCGTATATCCTCCCGCATCCGCCGGGGACGCCGCAGACTGGGGGCGGGCCGCTGGTGGATCATCCGGAGTCGGGCGGCGTCATCCCCGCGGGGACGTCGGCCTCGCCGGAGTCGGGCGCCGCAGAGCATGAGCCTGACGGGTCGATGAGCGCACGCTGACCGAACGCTGACACGCCGGGCAGAAGCAAGCGCGGCTCTGGCGCGTAGTACGAGACGACACCGCACGAGGGCGGGCGCGCCTGAGCGCCTGCGGGGAGCCGGATGGAGGATCTTTTCTACGGGAGCCTCGCGCTGCTCGTGTGCGTGGCGCCGGTCGCAGCGCTGATCGGCATCGCGATCTTTTACCTCAGGAAGCCCCAGCGCGACCCGCGAGTGGACGAGCTGGAGCTCGAGGTCGCCCGCCTGCGCGGGGACCTGAAAATGCTCGCCGCGCGGCTGCCGCGCGAGGGCATGGTCGCGGCGTCGGTCGCGCAGCCCGTGGCGCTCGCGGCGCCGGTGGCAGCGGCGGCGGTGGCCGCGCCCGAGGAGGCCGAAGCGCCGCCTGCAGTCGAGGCAGAGCCCGAGGACGAGGACGAGGACGAGGCAGAGCCCGAGGACGAGGCAGAGCCCGAGGACGAGGCAGAGCCCGAGGTCGCGCCCGCGGCTGCCCCGGCTCCCGGGTTCGCGTCCGGTGACGACTGGGGCGCGGTGGTCGCCGAGGCGCCGCCTCCTGCCGCGCCGCCTCCCGCCGCTCCGCCTCCGTACACGCCTCCGTACACGCCCCCGCCTCGGCCGGTCGCTCATGAGGGCGGGCTCGAGCGCTGGCTCGGCGTGCGCGGCGCGGCTGCGCTCGGCGCCGTCATCCTCGTCATCGCGGGCTTCTACTTCTTTCAGTACTCGATCAGCCACGGGCTGATCGGACCGCTGATGCGCGTGGTGCTCGGGACGCTCGTCGGCCTCGTGACGATCGGCCTCTCGGAGTGGCCGCTCCGCAAGCGCTCGCCGGTGCTCTCGAACGCGCTCGCGGGCGCGGGCGTCGCCATCCTCTACATCACGTTCTGGGCGTCGAACGCGGTCTTTCACCTCGTGCCGCTCCCCGTCGCGGGCGGGCTCTTCGCGCTCGTGACGGCGACGTGCGTGACGCTCGCGATCCGGCGGGACGCGCTCTCCATCGCCGCCCTCGGGCTGCTCGGCGGCTTCGCGACGCCGCTCGCGCTCAGCACCGGGCAAGACAAGCCCGTCTCGCTGTTCACCTACCTGCTGCTGCTCGACGTCGCGCTGCTCTTCGTCGCGCGCAAGAAGCGCTGGCCGCTGCTCGCCGTGGGCTCCCTCGCGGCGACGGCGCTCTATCAGCTGCTCTGGCTGTTCGGGCGCATGGACTCGGGGCGCACCTGGCTCGGCGTCGCCATCGTCGTCGTCTTCGGCGCGCTCTTCGCGCTCTTCCCGCTGCTCCTGCCGGCGAAGGAGGGCGAGCCGGCGCCCGACCGCACGACGACGACCGCCATCCGGATCGGCGCCGTCGCGCTGCCGTTCTTCCTCGCGCTCTCGTTCGCGGGGCGCGCGCACCTCGGCGAGCAGCTCTGGGAGACGGGCGCGCTCGTCGTCGCGCTCTCGCTCGGCGCGGCGTTCGTCGCGCGGCGTGAGGAGCAAGAGTGGGTCGGGCTCGGGGCGGCGGGCGGGGCGCTCGGCATCCTGGGGCTCTGGGCGCTGCAGCATCACCTCGGGCTCGGCACGACCTGGCAGCTGATGGGCACGCTCGCGCTCGTCGCTGGCGCGCATCACGCGTCGCTCGAGCTCGGGCGCGGCGAGCCGCTCACCGCGTGGCTCGCCGCAGCCGCCGCGGCGCTCGGCGGCCTGGCGCTGCTCGCGCTCGCGAGCACGGGCCTCGACGCGACGGCGGGCGTGACGCCCTACGCGAGCCTCGCGCCGTACGTGCTCGGCTTCGCGCTGCTCTCGGCGCTCGCCGTGCGGCAGGCGGGCTTCGAGGGGCGGTCGATGCTGCACGTCGCGCTCGCGCTCGCGCTGCCCATCGCCCTCGCGATCCTCGACGGGGTCTGTAGCGCGCTCGGGAGCTTCCCCGAGGGGCTGCCGACGGGCCTCGCCGTGACGGCGAGCGTCGCGCTCACGGCCGTCGCGGTCGTGCGCCGCAAGCCCGACGCGCGCGCGCACGCCGACTACGGCGCCGCGCTCGCGGCGGTGATCGCGCTCTTCGCGCTGACGGCGCACTCGTCGTCGTTCGCGGCGTGGACGTACCTCGCGGCGTGCGCGCTGCTCGCGTCGCTCACCTTGCTGGCCGCGGCGCGTCGCGCGAGCGGCGTGCCCGCCACGCTCGGGCTCTTCGCCGTGACCATCGCGTTCTCGGCGCGGACGGCGGTCGTGCCGGGGCGCGCGCCGCTGCTCGTCGACCTCGTCGTGATGGGCGGCACGGTGCTCGTGTTCGCGCTCTGGCCGCTCGCCGCGGGCCCGCGGTATCGCGCGCACGCGTCCGCCTGGCGCGCGGCTGCGCTGCCGGGGCTCGCGCTGTTCTTGCCGATGCGCGTCGCCTGGCTGCGTACGTTCGGGGACGACTACCTCGGCGCGCTCGCCGTCGCGCTCGCCGCCGTGGCGCTCGGCGCGGCGTTCCTCGCGCGCAGTCACGGCCCCTCGGACCGCGACGAGCGCCGCTCGTCGATCGTCTGGCTCGCCGCGGCGACGGCGACGTTCGTCACGCTGGCGATCCCGCTTCAGCTCGGCAACGAGTGGCTGACGATCGGCTGGGCGCTCGAGGCCGTCGCGCTGCTCGCGCTCGACCGGCGCCTCGATCACGCGGGGCTGCGCTGGCTCTCGATGGCGCTCTTCGCCGCCGTCGCGACGCGCCTCCTCGTGAACCCGTACGTGCTCGGCTACTACACGCGCGGCGACCTGCGCGTCGTGAACTGGCTCGCGTACACGTATCTCGTGCCGGCCGCGTGCCTGCTCGCCGGCTGGTGGCTGCTGCGCGCGGTCGAGGTCGAGCGCCGACGCCCGTGGGAGCGCGCGCTCCTGCCTGCCTGGCCGGTGCTCGCGCCGACGCTCGCGGCGACCGCGCTCCTCGCGATCTTCGCGTGGCTGAACCTCGCGATCATCGACTGGTTCGCGAGCGGGCCGCAGCTCTCGATCCCGACCGAGCGCATGCCCGCGCGCGACCTGACGATGTCGATCGTCTGGGCGCTCTACGCGCTCTCCTTGCTCGGCGTCGGGCTGTGGCGCGGGAGCACCGCGGCGCGCTTCGCGAGCCTCGGCCTCTTGCTCGTCACCTGCGGCAAGGTCTTCCTCTACGACCTCGGCCACCTGCGCGACCTCTATCGCGTCGCGGCGCTCGTCGGGCTCGCGTTCTCGCTGCTCTTCGTCAGCCTCATCTACTCACGCCTGCTCTTCCGCCGCGCCGCGGCTGAAAGCGAAGGAAAGCCTTGAACCGCTCGCGCGCTCTCTCGCTCGCTGTGCTCGCGCTGGCTGCGCTGGGCGTCGTCTCGCCCGCCGCCGCGCAGGACCCGGACCTCGCGCGGCTCTTCCCGCGGGAGCTCGCGGTCACCGCCGAGAGCGGCCCGTCGCGCCTCGCGGTCCCCGCCGATGTGCTCGCGACCGCGCGGCCGGATCTCGCCGACGTGCGGCTCTTCGGGACGGGCGGTGAGGCGCTGCCGTTCGTCGTCAACAGCGGCGCGCGGTTCGTCCCCGCCGACGCGCCCGCGCCGGTGGTCGCGACGCCGGTCGGCGCGACGCGCCGGTCGAGCGGCGCGTACGTCACGGAGTCGTTCGACCTCCCGCCGCCGCCGCCCTCGTCGGCGTCCTACGAGCTCAGCCTCGTCACGGGCGCGCAGGACTTCGTCCGGGATCTGCGCATCGTCGTCGTCGGCGCGGACGGGGTCGTCGCCCCCGCGCCGCTCGTCGACACGACCGTGTTTCGCCTCGCTTCGCCGCAGCAAGCGCGCCTGCGCTTCGCGCTGCCGCCGGTGCCGCCGGGCGCTCGCGCGCTGCGCGTCACCATCGCCGGGCAGGGCGGCGGGCTCGGCTGGGGGAACTTCTACGGCGCGCTCGAGCCGGTGTTCCTGTACGAGGCGAAGTTGACGGCCGTCGACCCGCCGACGCTCTCGATCGCGCTGACCGTGCGCGCGACGCGTCACGAGGGAGGGCGCACGGAGCTCGAGGTCGCGCTGCCGCTCGGCATTCGTCCGGACCGGCTGCGCCTCTCGACGTCGACGCCGAACTTCGTCCGCGCGGTGAGCGTCTCCGACGAGCAGCGTCCGCTCGGCACCGCCGACGTGTACCGCGTCGAGGCGCTCCGCGAGCGCGGCGGCGAGTCGCTCGATGTGCCGATCGATCGCGCGGTCGGCGAGCAGCTGACGATCACGCTCGAGGACGGCGGCTCGCCTCCGCTCGCGTCGCTGCACGTCACCGCCATCGTGCGGCAGCCGTCGCTCGTCTTCTTCGCCGATGGCGCCCCGATCACGCTGCGCTACGGCGGCGGGCCACGAGGCGCTTGCCCGAGCTGTCGACGACGAGCACCGCCATCACGACGCCGTTCTCTGCGAGCGAGGC
>CAIUAC010000362.1 GCA_903896985.1 uncultured Sandaracinus sp. | reverse complement strand
CGTGCAGGCCGCGGCCCCACATCCCGTTCGCCTGCTTCGCGACGCACCATTGGCGGAGGATAGCGTAGACGCGCGGGGTTGCGCAGCGGCCGAGCGGCGCCCTGCGCGGCGCTGCGCGCTGCGCGACCGCGCCGGCCGGGCGCCGTGCTCGTCGGACGGGGCCCGCGTTCTCGCGAGGGGCGTGAGACGTCGGTCGCGCTCCCCCGCAAACCATCGCTGCGAGCGCGCCCATCTGCCTGCGCTCGGCACCCGACCTTCGCTGTGGGAGGCGCTGTCGAGCGCGGAAGGCACGGGGAGTGAGCCACTGCGTGTACCCTCCCTGCGCATGATCGACGTTCCCGGCTTTCAAGACTTCATGCGGCCATTGCTCGAATTGCTCGCCAACGAGCCCGCGCCGCTCCGTGCGCGCGATGCCTACGCGAAGCTCGCCGACGCGGTGAAGCTCTCGGAAGAGGCACGCGCGCAGCTGCTGCCGAGCGGCAAACAGCGCACGTACCAGAACCGAATCGGCTGGGCGTCCGCGTACCTCCGCTTCGCGGGGCTCGTGCACGCGCCTTCGCGGGGTGCTTGGGCCATCACCCCCGCGGGGCGCACCTTCCTCGCCGCGCACAGCGGGGGTATCGACCTCCGAGTCCTGCAGACGATCCCCGCGTACCTCGAGTCGCGCGCGACGGACGAGGGCGGCTCCGTCTCGGACGAGGCGATTGGGCCGCACGACGCCGCACCCAGCGAGAGCACGCCGGAGGAGCAGATGCTGACTGCGCACAAGCGCATCGTCGCTTCGGTCGCGGATGAACTCGCGCGGCTGCTGCAGCGGACCGATCCGACGTTCTTCGAGGAGATCGTGATCGAGCTGCTCGGGCGCATGGGCTACGGCACGTCCGACGACTCGCGGCTGCGCGTCGGGCGCTCGGGTGACGGGGGCGTCGACGGGGTCATCTCCCTCGACAAGCTCGGGCTCGAGAAGATCTACATCCAGGCCAAGCGCTGGGATCCCGCGAACAAAATTGGGCGCCCCGACGTGCAGACGTTCTTCGGCGCGCTCGCAGGGCAGCGGGCGAGCAAGGGGCTGTTCATCACCACGTCGTCCTTCACGAAGGAGGCCGAGCAGTACGCGGCGAGCGTGTCGGGCTCGCTCATCCTGATCGACGGCAAGCGCCTCGTGAACCTGATGATCGAGCACGGGCAAGGAGTGCAGACCGCGCAGACGCTCAAGGTGCCCAAGATCGACAGCGACTACTTCGACTCCTGACGCTGGGCGCCGCTCGCCGAGGCGCCTTGCCGCCTCACGGCGACAGCGTGACGGTGGAGGCCGCGGAGTCGAAGCGCGCGCTGCCGCAGCCGCCGGCGCCCCCATTGCGCGTTCCCATCGCCTTCGTCAGCGAGCGAGCAGAGTGAAGCGCAACGCTCGAGCCCCTAATCCGCCGAGAGCTACGTTCGCGCGCGGGACAAACGGTCGAGGATTGGATGGTCGGTGATCTCGGCCGCGAGGAGCTGCGCCTCCCGGTCGATCAGCGCGTCATCGAGGCTCCCTCGCAGCGACCGCAGCACGCTCGCCGCGTCCTCCACGTCGCGCTCCCGCGTCGACAACGTCTTCAAGAGGACGAAATCCTCCGGCGAGACCACGCGAACCTCTCGACCGCGCATCGGGGCCGCGAGCGCTCGCCGAAGTACGCCGAGCGCGAAGCGCTCCGAGCGGGGGCGCACGAGATCGAGGACGTTGAGACCCGTCGTGTCGAGCCCGCCGAGGAGCGCGACGCGCGTGAGGTCGTTCCCGCCGAACCGCACCGAGTCGAAGCTCGTCTCGGCCTCGAGGCCGAAGTGCCGGAGCGCGGCGAGGACGTTTTTCAGCGAGGCCGCGGCGACGGCGAAGTCGGCGTCCTTCGTCTCGCGCGGATCGCCCCAGACCGCGAGCGCGAGCCCGCCGTAGACGACCGCGTCGATGCCCGCCGCGCCGAGCGCGTCAGCGACGAGCAGCGTCGTCGTCGTCGGATCGTCGAGGTTGCGCTGGGTCACTGTCACGTCGTCGTGCGTCGAGGAGTGGACCCCGGAGACGCCGCCACTCGAGCGTCGCGGCGCGCAGCACGACCCGGGCCGCGGCGGCCGCTTCGAGCCTGCGTTCGAGAGTCATCCGGTCGATCTGCACGCCTCCAAGGTAGCCCAAGAACGCAATTGGCGCGCGCTCCCCGCCATGCGCAACGCGCTGCATGACCGCGCCGGCCGGGCGCCGCGCTCATCACCCAGTCGTTGCTGCGGGAGTCGGATGCTAACCTTCGCCCATGCGCGAGCCCGCACGCATCTTCGAGGACGCCCTCTCCCTTCCCTCGGACGCACGCGCGCGCTTGGCCGCGAAGCTCATCGAGAGCCTCGAGCCGGAGGCGGAGGCCGCCGTCGAGGAGACGTGGCGAGCGGAGACCGCACGACGCGTTCAGGAGCTCGACGACGGGACGGTCACGACGGTCGATTGGGTCGAAGCTCGGCGACAGATCCTCGGCTGAGCGCGTCGCGGTGCTCCTCGATTTCACCCCGAAGCGGTGCGCGAGGCCCAGACCGCGCGCCGCTGGTACGCAGACCGCGACCCCGCTGCCGCGGAGGCGTTCATGGCGGAGCTCGACCACGCCGTTCAGGCGATCACGCGCTTGCCCGACGCCTGGCCTCAGTTCGAAGCCGGTACGCGACGCCGCCTGCTGCGGCGGTTTCCGTACTGCCTCATCTACCGGCGCCGCGAAGAGCTCATCGAGGTCGTCGCGGTGATGCACGAAAAGCGCGAGCCGGGCTATTGGCGTAGTCGCTAGGGGCGCGAGTCCCTGCGGGACCTGCTCGCCCCGGCGCCCGCCTCGGCGCCCCGCCCGCGCGGCCGCCCCCGTCGCCCGCCCGGCTGACCTCGGCGACTTTCCCGCGCGCATCGCGCAGTTTTCGCTTGCAGCGCGCCCTCCCCCCGTGATGGATTTTCGCCGCTCCGCGCGCGTTGCGCGGACTCGAGAAAGGGGACTTCGATGGATATGCCTGGGGACAGCGCTGGCTCGGACAGCTTGATCGAGCTCGGCGTCTACACGCTCGCGGCGCTCGGTGCGGACCGGAGCGGGACGGAGCTCGCGGCGGCGCTCGCGAGCAAGCAGGACGGGCTTCGCGCGGCCAAGCGGGGGCGGGACGCGAGCGATGAGGGCGCCATCGCGGCGGGCGCGCTCGCCGTCGCGGCGGAGGTCGACCTCGAGGGGGTGCTGCGCAGGATCGACTCGCGCGCGCTCGAGGCGGTGAACAAGAAGCGCGGGCTCGAGCCCTACGCCACGCTCCTGCCCGGAAACCTCACGCAGGCGCTCGCGCCGATGGGGCGCGCGCAAGCGGCGGAGGCGAGCCGCATCGCCAACCTACTCGCGCCCTCGACGGGCGCGCGGCTCGCGGGCGTGACGGACGAGCTCGCCGGCTTCGCCCCGGAGCTGCGCGCGCGCGTGGCTGCTTTCGTCACGCGCATCGAGGGGCTGGAGGCCGCTGAGGTCGCCGCCGTCGCGGCGTACGGCGCCGAGCTGACGGCGCGCCGAGTGTGGCGCGAGCAGTACCGCAAGACGCACGCGCTCCTGACCGCGCTCTACCCGAGCGACCTGCGCAAGGTCGAGTCGTTCTTCAAGGCGGCGAAGAAGGCGAAGAAGGCCACGGCGTCGAGCCCGAGCGCGCCGAGCGCGGGCGGCGCGGCGGGCTGAGCGGCAGACGGCGCTCGGCCGCGATCTCGGCGGCAGGGACGCTCTGCGCGAGGAATCTTGCGGGAGAGTGGGCGGCGGGGGTCGCTGCCGCCGACTTTCCGCGCGGAGAGTCAGCGGCGCGCGTCGAGGCCGCCAGCTCTCCCGCGCCGGACCGCGGGGTGAGCGCAGCCGCCGACGACCGCGCGGCGGACTCGCCGACGGGGCGCGCCCACCCCGCCGACTCTCCCGCGCGGCGACGCGAGGGCCTCGTCGCTGCCGCCGACTCGCCGGCGGGGTGACGCGCCGCCGACGTACGTGCCGCCGACTTTCCCCCGAGGCGAGCACCGGCGCGGCGAAGTCAGCCCGCTGACGCGGGCGTGGACCTCGGCTTCGACGCAGGCGTCGACGCGGGGCCACTCGAGTGCGCGGCGGAGGCGGGCGACGGGCTCGAGATCGTCGCCGCGCAGTTGCGGCAACGGCTACTGCGCGAGCGGCGCCTGCGCCCCGCGGACGCGCGCCCTCGGCGAGGCGTGCACGGACCCGCAGGAGTGCGCCGGCGGGGTGTGCCTCGACGGCGTCTGCGCCCCGGTCCTCTGCGCCACGCCCTGGTGAGGCGCGCTCGACGCGCGGGGGACGCCGGTCTACGTGTTCGGCGCGATGCCGCGCTGGCCGACGTGGTGGGACTGGGAGCTCGAGTTCACCCCGCACCTCGAGAAGCGGATGGAGGACCGCGGGTTCACGGAGGTCGACCTCCGAGAAATGCTCGAACAAGCTCGGTCCTATCGCGCGGGGCTCGAACCCGGTCGCTTCGTGGTCGTGACGAGGCTGCGAGGCTGCGCATGGGAGGTCGTGGTGGAGCCCGATCCGCTCGAGGCCTTGCTCGTCGTGGTCACCGCCTATAGGCTCAACCCGTGAGGCACCGCTATCTCGAGGTGACGTTTCGGCGCGGACG
>CAIUAC010000361.1 GCA_903896985.1 uncultured Sandaracinus sp. | reverse complement strand
CGCTGCCGTGGCCAGCGCAGGCACAGTCGGCACCCGGCCCTGCGACGGAGGCGGCGTCCGTCACGGCAGTCGATAGCGAACCTGAGACCGACACAGGGACTCCGGCAGAGACGGCCGCCCAGGCAGAGTCCGCAGCCCCGGCAGAGACGGTCGCTGAGCCGGAGGTCGGAACGTGGGCCTTGCCTCCGCCGGTGCCTGAGGACCCACCGGGCCCGCCGCGGTTTCGCGTCTTGGCCGACGTCACCTACGCGCAGGGCCTGCACGCCATCGACGAGAGTCATATGCGCGCGGGCTGCCTCAGCCTCGAAGCGCGCGCGCTCGTGACCCCGCAGTTCGAGGTCGCGTTTCGGTGGGCGCTCGGCTTTGCGGGCTACTTCGGGGGCGCCGCCGCCTCGGCGCCAGACGACCGCTTCGTCCGCGGGAATCCCAGCCTCGCGCTGACGTACCTCAGGACGCTCCCGGCGGTCGACGTCCGCCTCGGCGCAGAACTCGTGGTCGGCGTGAAGCGCGCGCGCGGCTCGACCGAAGACTCCCATGGTGAGTACGACAGTCGTGAACTCCTGCGCTCCATCGACGGCCTGCAGGCGGGCTGGCGCTTCGCCGCCGGCGCGACGACCGCTGTATTGGAGGCCTCGCTCGAGTCGCGACGCGGCCCCGTGCGCGTCGGGGCGCGCGCGGCATATGCCCTCTTCCTGGGGCCAGCAGCGACGGTGTTCATCGCTGGCCAACTCGGCATGACAGAGCTCGGATTGCGCGTCGGCGGCGGCGTGATCGATCTCGAGTTCAAGCACGATGGCAAGCTCGGCTTCAAGCTCGGTTCCGGCGACGGTCGGGCCGAGGGTGTGGCGATCACTCACTATGTCCGCCTCGCGCGAGGAGCGCTCTTCGCCGAGGTGCGTGGGACGTACGCGTACGTGGGGCACTCCGTGCTGTCCCTGGGAGTCGGTGCCGGTGCGAGCTTCTGACGCCCTCGCCGCGCTCGCGGTGTTCGTCGGCGCAGCGCTCCAAGGCGCACCTGCGGCGGCCCAAGCGCCCCCGCCGCAGCGCTGCGTGCTCGCGGCGGACGGCGGCATATATTCCGGCGGCTGGGGGCCCATCCGCGTGCAGGTCCTCACGGCGACGACGCGCCTCGACTGTCCGCTGAGCGGGGACCTCTCTGGGGGGCTCGACTGGGCCATCGTGTATCACGCGGTGAACGGCGACGTGCCGCCCACGCTCGTGCCGGGCAACCCGTATCCACATCTCACCTGGTCGCGCGCGTTCGGGGCTTGGCGGCCGAGCGTGCGTGTCGGCCTCGTGCCGTCCGCGTCCGGAACGTACAACGAGTTCGGGGACAAAGGCCGCAAGCGCGCGCTCGCGGCCAACGGAGACCTCGAGCCGTGGCTCTACCTCCCCGCCACTCAGTGGCTCGTGCTGCAGACTGGCGTGGTGCTCGACGGGCCGTTCCTGTTCCAGCTAGACGGTGCGCTCGCGGCACACTCCCAGGGCCTCGAGGCGAACGGCCTGACTGGGCAGTTCACGGTCGCGCTCGGCGCCCGCCGTGCTGAGGACGCTGTCTTCGATGAGTACGTTGCCGAAGACGATGAAGGGGGCGCCGGAAGCGGTCTCGCCGATGATGGCGACGGGCACGACGGTCGTGATAGTCTCGACACCGGTGACGGCGAGCGCGGCGCCCGTGGTACCGACCCCGGCTGCCACGCG
>CAIUAC010000360.1 GCA_903896985.1 uncultured Sandaracinus sp. | reverse complement strand
GGGCTCCCCGGCCAAGAGTGCTGCGCCGGCGCGGTCTGCCGCCCCGCGCCGTTCATCCCGCGCTGCTGTCAGGGCGAGGGCAACCCCTGCACGAACTCGCTCGACTGCTGCGGCTTCATGTCGTGCACCGACGGGATGTGCACCGCTTCGACCGAGGGCACGTTCTGCATCGACTCGTCGGAGTGCGCGGACGGGCTCGTCTGCGACAGCTTCCAGTGCACGCCCGGGATGTCGATGTGCGTCGACCCCGGCACGGCGTGCGGCGCGATGGGCGCGGCGGCGTGCTGCGGCGGGCTCTCTTGCCGCGAGATCACGCAGGGCACCGACCCGCTCTGCTGCGCCGAGAAGGAAGGCTCCTGCCAGACCTCGACGGACTGCTGCGGCAAGATGCTCTGCACGGACGGCGCGTGCGCCTGCCAGACCGAGATCCAGACCTGCACCGAGGACGGCGACTGCTGCGACGGGCTGATCTGCGTCGTCGGCTCGTGCACCGCTGACAACGGCTGTCAGCGCGAGCGCACCGACTGCATGACCGACAGCCAGTGCTGCGGCCTGCTCGTCTGCGGCCTGCAAGAGGACGGCAACCGCAACTGCTGCGCGAGCGACGCGCAGCCCTGCGTGACGACCGAAGACTGCTGCGGCCTCATGCAGTGCGTCGAGAGCTCGTGCTCGTGTCGGATGTCGGGCGACCCCTGCGCGGGGGACCGCGACTGCTGCGGCGCGAGCACGTGCGACAAGACGAGCGGCTCGCTGACAGGCACCTGTTCGTGAGCCCGATGCGCCCCTGGCGCATCACCGTCTCCCTCGTCGCCCTGCTGCTCGCGGCAGGGACCGGGACGGCGCACGCGCAGAGCTGGCCCGTCGCAGCTCCGGCCGCGTCGTCCGAGCAGCGCGGCGACGAGGCGCCGGCGACAGAGACGCCGCCTGCGGTCGAGGTCGCCGATACGCCCCCCGACGCAGCCCCGCGCGCTGAGCAAGCCGCCGCGTCCGTCGTCGCTGCGTCGTCAGCCCCAGCCACCGAGGCTGACGCCGCCGCCGAGGCGCCCGCCGCCGATGATGGCTTCACGTTCGGCTCCTACGGGCGCGTCGTCGCCGCGAGCGATCTGCGCGGGCGCGCCGGGCGTGAGGCCGACCTCACCGCGTACAACCCGCGCCTCGACGAGGGCGTCTACACCGAGCTCGAGCTGCGCCATCGCTGGCACGTCGACGGCATGGACACGCTGATCGTCGCGACGCTCGGCATCGCGGGGCCGATCTTCCACTACGACGCGAAGTTCGAGGAGTCGTTCGCCGTCCGCAACCTCTTCGCCGAGGTCAACCACGTCTTCACCGACGGGCTCGCCGTCTGGGCGGGTTCGCGGATGGTGCGCGGCGACGACGTCTATCTCCTGAATTTCTGGCCGCTCGACAACCTCAACATGGTCGGCGGCGGGCTGCGCTACGCGCTCGCCGAGCAGCTCGAGTTCGCCGCGCACGTCGGCTTCTCGGAGCCGAACGACCCGTTCTATCGGCAGAGCGCCTCGGTGCCCGCGCGCCTCGGCATCGCGCCCGAGACCATCCTGACGCTCGACCGCCCGCGCCTCGTCGTCGCCGAGAAGGTCACGTATTGGCCCTTCGGGCGCATGGAGGACCGCGGGCTCAAGGCGATCCTCTACGCCGAGCAGCACGCGCTCCCGAGCGGCACTCGGAACGACGTCTCGGGCGCCCCGGAGGTGCTCCCGCGCCAAGACGGCTGGGTCCTCGGCGGGCAGATCGGCGGCTGGATCAGCCCCGCGCACGCCTTCGTCAACGTGTTCGCGCGGTACTCGTCGGGGCTCGCGGCGTTCAACCCGCTCGACGCGCCCTTCCGCACCGGCGGCACGACCATCTCGACGTCGGCCGCGGGCGAGCTGATGCTCGCGCTCAGCGCCAACTGGGAATACGGCGCGTTCGGCGTGCAGGCGGGCGCGTTCTATCGCCGCTACACCGACCCGTCCGCGACGGCGTTCGGCGGCGGTCAGGTCGCGGAGGGCGTCTTCACGCTCCGCCCGCAGGTCTCGTTCGGCAAGTACGCCGGGCTCGCCGTCGAGGGCGCGTATCAGGCGCTGCAGACGACGAGCGTCGACGAGACGACGGGCGAGTTCCGCGGCGGCACCGCGTGGAAGCTCGGCGTGATGCCGTTCATCTCGCCGTTCGGCCGCGGCACCTACACGCGCCCGCAAATACGCCTGATCTATTCGCTGACCGCGCGCGACGCCCGCTCGCGCAGCCTGTATCCGGTGGGAGATCCCGGAGCGACCGAGCAGACCGAGCACTTCCTCGGGATCGGAGTCGAGTGGTGGTTCAACAGCTCCTATCTATGAGAGTCCGCGTCCCCGCGCTGCTGCTCGCGTCGCTCGTCGTCGTCGGCAGCGCCTTCGGCAGCAGCAGCGGCTGCGTCGGCGGCGACGTGCTCACCGGCGCGCAGGTCCCGATGACGCACCAGGTCGACGACTGGCGCGACGAGGTCGTCTATCAGCTGCTGACTGACCGCTTCGCCGACGGCGACCCGCGCAACGACTGGCGCGTCGACCGCAGCGGCATGGCCCGCTATCACGGCGGCGACTACCTCGGCGTCGTCTCGCAGCTCGACTATCTGAGCGAGCTCGGCGTGACGGCCATCTGGATCAGCCCGATCGTCTTGAACGTCGACACCGACGCTGGCGTGGACGCCTATCACGGGTATTGGGCGGTCGATCTACAGCGCCTCAATCCGCACTTCGGCGACCTCGGCGCGCTCCGCGAGATGGTGCGTGCGTGCCACGCCCGCGGCATCAAGGTGATCCTCGACATCGTCACGAACCACCTCGGGCAGGTGTTCTATTACGACATCAACCAGAACGGGCGCCCCGACGACAACGTCTATGGCTCCGGCACCGCGAGCCCGCTGACGCGCCTCACCGAGTACGACCCCGACTACGACGGACGCGGGATTCAGTCGTATACGTCGCTCGGCGAGGCGGGCGCGGCGCCGATCAAGTTCTTTCATATGCCGGACGTGTTCCGCATGCCGCCGATGCCGGAGATCTTTCAGCACCCGGAGGCGTACAACCGCCGCGGGCGCATCACCGACTATGGGATTCAAGAGCAGGTCGTCTATGGTGACTTCCCCGGCGGGCTCAAGGACCTGAACACCGCGAATCCCGACGTCCGAGAGGCGCTGATCGCGTCGTATACGGACTGGATCCTCAAGACGGATATCGACGCCTTCCGCATCGACACGCTCAAGCACGTCGAGCACGAGTTCTGGCAGATCTTCTGTCAGCAGGTGCGCGAGCGGCTCGCGCTCGCGGGCAAGACCAACTTCTTCATGTTCGGTGAGGCGTTCGACGGCGACGACACGCTGCTCGGCTCGTACACCGCGCCGAACGAGCTCGACGCCGTCTTCTACTTCTCGCAGAAGTTCCAGGTGTTCGGGGACGTGTTCCTGCACGGGCAGCCGACCAAGAAGGTCGAGGAGCTCTACGGGCAGCGCGCCGCGCACTACGGGCTCACGCCGCAGCCCGGCGGCATCGGCGTCGCGCCGCGCGACGCGCTCGTGAACTTCCTCGACAACCACGATGTCCCGCGCTTCCTCTACGAGTTCACGGACGGGGCAGAGGGGCACTTCGAAGAGGGCCGCGCGCGGCTCAAGGCGGCGCTCGCGTATCTGCTGACCGAAGATGGAATCCCCTGCATCTACTACGGCACTGAGCAGGACTACTCGGGCGGCAACGACCCCGCGAACCGCGAAGACCTCGCGTGGAGCGGCTACCGCACGGACGGCGACACCTTCCAGTGGATCGCCAAGCTCACGCACCTCCGCCGGGCATATCCCGCGCTCCGCCGCGGCAACTTCACGCTGCGCTGGACGACCGAGCGAGTCGGCGCGGAGCAAGACGCGGGCCTCGTCGCCTTCGAGCGCGCGCTCGACGCCGAGTACGCGCTCGTCGTCATCAACACGCGCGACAAGGTGAGCGAGACGAGCGCGACCAGCCTCGGCGGCGGCGCGATGCTCGTCGGCGCAGCGCCCGGCACCGTCCTCGTCGACGTGCTCGGCAGCGGGCCCGACGTCACGGTGAGCGGCGCGGGACAGGCGACGATCAGCGTCGGCCCGTTCGGCGCAGCGGTCTACGTGCCGAGCGCGCAGCGGCGGTGAGGCGGGGCTGAGCGCGGGCGAGGGCAGGCGGCGCGAGGAGACGGTGCTTCCCCGCGTGGTGCGCGCGCCTTGGCCAGCGTTCCTCGAGCGCGCAGAGGAGGCGGGCGGCCTGCCGAGGTTCGTAGTGCGCGAGCTCGACGAATATCTACGCTGCGGGCTGCTCGAACATGGCCTGATTCATTTTCGCTGCGGCGTGTGCGGCGAAGACCTCGTCGTCGCGTTCTCGTGTAAACGCAGGGGATTCTGCCC
>CAIUAC010000359.1 GCA_903896985.1 uncultured Sandaracinus sp. | reverse complement strand
CGTCGGCGCCGCAGACGGGCGAGTAGATCTCCGGGCAGGCGCACGCCTCGCACGAGCCGGCGCCGTCGCCGCAGGTCGGGTAGCCGGGGCCGGGCGGGTAGCCCGGGCCGCCGTCGACGGTGTAGCAGCGCGGCAGCACGCAGGTCGCGCCGATGTCGCACTGCTCGTCAGTGACGCACATATTGCCGACGTTGCAGGGCCCGCTGTGCGCGACCGTCGCGGCAGCCGCTTCGGCCATGCACGGGTTGGCGTAGGTCACTCCGTCGTCGCCGCAGACGGGCGCGAACTCCGTCGTGCAGGCTGACGGCGTCGGCTGGACCTCGTAGCAGCCCGCGAGGGCGGTGGCGCCCGCGAGGGCGGCGAGCAGGGTCAGGAGCCCAGTCTGCGGTCGGTGCGTGTTGATGCGGTGAGCCATGGCGATCCTCCGAGCAGGCACTAGAGCACACGCTGTGCCGCACCCAGTATCCGCGAAGATTTGGCGAGATTGCAAGGGAAGCGCGCGTCGGAGGCAGATCCATGGCGCAGTCGTCTGTGCCGACCTGTGCCAACGTGGGTGCCCCTCGGCGGGTCGCCGTGACGCGGGCCGCGCGTCTTGCGCGGACGCCGCGCGCCACGTAAGCAGGCGGGGTCATGCGCCAAGAGCTTCTTCCGGCGGTGTTCGTTCTGGTGCTCGGGGTTCCGCTCGGGGTCGCCTTCTTCCAGGCGGCGGGCGACGGGGGGGCGCGCGCCCGGGAGGCGCCGCTGCGCGGGATGCTCGGCAACCTCACCTACGACGCGATCGCCGCGGGGCACACGCCCGAGATGGGCTACTTCGGCGACGACCGCCTCGCGCCGGACTTCACGCTGCGCGACAAGGACGGGCGCCCGTGGCGGCTCTCGGATCGCCGCGGCAAGAAGGTCGTCATCATGAACTTCTGGTCGATCACCTGCAGCGAGTGCGTGCAGGAGATGCCCACCGTCGAGGCGCTCGCGCGCGTCCTCGAGCGCCGCTACGACGACGTGGAGCTCGTCGCGATCAGCACCGACGCGGGCTGGCCGACGGTCGCCTCGATGTTCCCGCCGGACTCCGCGCTGCACGTGCTCTTCGACCCGGACCGCAGCGTCGTCCTCGGCAAGTACGGCACGCGCCTCTTCCCGGAGACGTGGGTGATCGACAAGGAGGGGCTGATCCGCGCCCGCATCGACGGCGCGCGCGACTGGTCGAGCCCGCTCGCGCTCGACTTGTTCGAGCTCTATCGCTGAGCCCGCGGCGCTCGAGGTCGCGCCGCTTGAGCCCTGTGGCGCGTTGGGCCATCCTCGCCGCGCCATGTGGATTCGTTTCCTCCTCGTGCTCTCGGTCTGCGCGCTCCCGTTGGCCGCGTCGGCGCAGGTCGCGCCTCGCTCGTCTGCTGCGGAGGACGCTGAGGCGCGCGCGCTCTTCGACCTCGGCACGGCGGCGTTCAACGAGGCGCGCTACGAGGACGCGCTCGGTCACTTTCAGCACGCGTACGATCTGAGCCATCGCGCGGGGCTGCTCTACAACGTCGGGCTCTGCGCGGACCGCCTGCGGCACGACGCGGAGGCGCTCGTCGCCTTCGAGCGCTTCCTCGAGGAGGTGCCGGAGCACCCGGTGCGCCGCGACGTCGAGGCGCGGGTCGCGGTGCTGCGCGGCGCGCTCGCGGACTCCGAAGCGCGCGCTCGCGCGGCGCCGCCTCCGCCGATCGACGACGAGCGCGACGAGCCTGGGCCG
>CAIUAC010000358.1 GCA_903896985.1 uncultured Sandaracinus sp. | reverse complement strand
GTCCGGCGCGTGAAAATCGTTGGAAAGTGGGGATTCCCGCTTCGCCGAAGTCCGTCCGGGAACTCGCCTCGACGTCAAGATTGTGCTGCGGGGCGCCGTCGCGTAGCGTTCAGCGGTGCATGGAGCGGGGACTGCCACACGGAGAAGCGATGCGTCGGGCGTTCGGATGGACTACGCGCCGGCACCGTCCGCTACCCGGAGGCCCCGTAATGCTGCGTCCCGAGAGACCATCGGTAAGCCGTGTGCGGGAAATTCGCACGCACGGTTTGAAAGGGGGGCCTGCCCTTTCACTGATGAAGTTCATCACTCGAAAGAGCAGGATCTACCAATGGTGAAGCCGCAAAACCCCTTCATGCCGCGGATCCACTTTGCGATTCGGAGCGCGGCGTTGCTCCTCCTCGTCGTCGTTGCGCCGCTGTCCGCATGCGGCATGACGTTCTCAGCCAACGGCGGCGTTTATGCGCTGACGAACCCCAGAGGGCATCTCCCCGTCGGCGGCGTGATCTCGGGTCATGCAGGCGTCGGCGGACCGCTGTTCCTCGGCGCCGACGCGACCCTGCGCGCGACGGGCGACTACGTGAACGTCGCCCTCGGTCCGAACGTGAGCCTCGTCGGAGACAGCGCCCTCGCGCCGTATGCGCGCCTCGGCTTCGCGCCCATCTCGTTCACCGTGCGCGACTCGAACTTCTGGTTCGCGCTGAACACCTCGCTCGACTTCGGACTGCGATTCTCGCCCGCCGAGACCGATACCGACATGCTCATGGTCACCGCGCACGACAGCACCGCGTGGACGCTCGGCCTCCGGAGCGACCTCGAATGCCGCCCCGCAGAGGGGGAGTGCGACTTCTTCTTGAGCCTCGTCGCGGGCATCAGCTTCGTCGAGTCGGTCCGCTTCTGACCCCTGCGCCCAACGTGCGCCCACCGCTTCACCGCGGAGAGTGGGAGTTGACCCCGCTCACGCGGGAGCCTCGCGGTGACTCCTTGGCTACCAGCGAGCGCTCGCCCGCCGCCGCGCGCGGGCTGCACGCGTGCGTCCACGGCGCCCCGGCAGCGCTCGTCCGCTGGACCTCCTCCGGCCGGCACGACAACGTCTTCGCCCTCCGCGCGCCCTCCGAGCCGACCGCCGCCCGCGGAAGTGATGGCTCTCTTCGCGCAGTGAGCGCGCGCCGCAACTCACCCCCTCAACAAACTCAACTCAGCGGCCGCATCGAGCGCTCAGCGAGGCGCGCCGAGAGCCACCGCGGCGAAAAGCGTGTCAGGAACGTGATGACCTTGTTCAGCGCGCCCGTCACGACCAGGCGCCGCCCGGCGAACGTCGCGCTCAGCGCCTCCCGCACGCAGGACTCGCTGCTCTGCATCGCGGCGTCGGCCATCGCGTTCAGCTTCATGCCGGCGGCGTCCGCGAACTCCGTGCGCGTCGCCCCCGGGCACACGCACGTGACCGACAGCTTCCCGCCCCCGAGCTCGAACGCGATCGCCTCGCTGAAGTCACGCACAGAGGCCTTCGACGCCGCATAGACTGCGAAGTTGGGCACCGGCTGATACGCGCCGATGCTCGCGATGTTGACGAGATACGAGCGCTCCCCATGGTCGCGGAGGTGCCGCCCGAGGCGGTACGAGAGGTCCGTGAGCGCCAGCATATTCAGGCCGATCAGGTCATTCCACCGAGCCCACTCGACCGCGAGGAACTCGCCCTGATGCCCGAAGCCAGCCTTGTTGATCACCATATGTAGCTTGCGGTCGGCGGTCGCGTCTCGTACCACCAAGCACGCCCATGACTGCTTGCTTCCTAGGGTTGATCACGCGTGGCTGTCCGCACACGTCGAGCACGGCGGCGCCATGGCGATCCTCGACCGCGGTGTCGAGCTGCCGCCCTACGTCAACCGCAGCGGCCGCCGACGCGCTGCGCCACAGAGCGCTTCGCGCCGCGCTGTTCTCTTGCGCACGTACCAGCAGCGTCCGAGCGCGAGGGCGACCCAGTCACCCCCGCCGTGCCTCGCTCCACCTGCGGTGCAGCCCCGTCCGACGTCCACACGGCTTCCACTTCCCGCGAGCGAAGTCAGGGCTATTTGCGCGGTAGCTGGACCCGCTCCTTGTCGCGGATGACGAGGTCCCACCACAAGAACGTCAGCGCGAGGGCAACATCGAGCTCCCGGGTTTCATTCGTGCGCGTGAGTTCCTCGCT
>CAIUAC010000357.1 GCA_903896985.1 uncultured Sandaracinus sp. | reverse complement strand
CGTCGGCGCCGCCCGCGCGCCCCCGACCGTCACCGCGCCGCGGACAGGCGTCAGCGTGCCGAGGCTCGCGTCCACTTCTTGCGGGCCAGGGCCGCAGGCGCTCAGTCCGAGCGCGAGCGCGAGCACCGAGCCGAAGAGCCGCGGGGCTCGGACCGAATGGGTGGAACCCTGCTTCATCGAAGCCAGCATCACGGCGTTCTCCTGCACAGTTCGCGCGCGGTTCGACAGACGCCTCGAGCTTACGAAAGTTCTCGGCCTATCTCCCCACGGCGCCCGACGCGACCTCGGACCCAGCTCCCCCCGCCCACCTTGGTCAGTCGGTCCGAACCGAGCTCGAACCCTCAGAAATCCAGCGCTTCGAGCGAAGTGACGCGCTCGAGGGTCTTCGGCACGAGCATCCACTCGAAGCCGTAGCGCCCCGAGGGGCTCCGCCGAATTGCGCACACCGCCGACTTCTTGAAGGGCGGAAACGCGACGCCGAGCAGGTGAGCCGCGAGGGCGCTCATGCTCGGCTCATGCCCGACGAGCGCGACGAGGGCGGCGTCGTCGACGTCGTCGAGCACGCGCACGACGTGCTCCGGATCGCCGCTCGGCACGAGCGAGGCGAGCACCTCGAGCGGGCCCTCGAAGCAGGCGCTCGACGCGAGGATCTCGCTCGTTTGCACCGCGCGCACGAGCGGGCTCGTGAACATCCGGCGCGGCTCGACCCCGGCGACGCGGAGCGCCTCCGCGACCGAGCGGGTCGTGCGCCGGCCCTTCGGGGTCAGCCATCGCTCGCTGTCCGTCCGCGCGCCGTGTTCGACCGCGTCTCCGTGACGCACCAGCAGGATCTGCATGTCGGGTCGGTCGTACCACGACTGACCGCTTTTTTGACCGGAGATCGCCGGTCCCCGAAGGTCTCGACCGGAGGCAGGCATGGCCTTGGGCGAGCGAGCAGACCTACGCGGGACCGTCATCGAGGGGAAGTACCGCATCGGTGAGCGGATCGGCATCGGCGGAACCGGCGTCGTGTTCGAGGCGACGCGCCTCGAAGACGGGCGCTCGGTCGTCGTCAAGACGCTGCGCCCGTGCTTCCTCGACCATCCCGATCTCGGGCGTCGGCTCCGCCGCGAGGCCGAGGTCGCGCGCAGCGTCATGCACCCTGGGATCGTCACCGTCACCGACGAGGGAACGGTCTACGACGGCTCGCCGTATGTCGTGATGGAGCGCGCCCACGGCGAGAGCCTCTCGCGCATCCTGATGCGCCGGGGCCCGCTCGCGGCCGACGAGACGGCGGCGATCGCGATCCGCGTGCTCGCGATCCTCCACGCCTCGCATCGCCTCGGCTACATCCACCGCGACGTGAAGCCCGAGCATGTGCTGCTCGACCGCGACGCGAACGGCGAGCTGCTCGTCTCGCTCCTCGACTTCGGCGTCTGCTCCGCGCCGACCGCGCCCGCCGATGAGCGCGCGCGCGAACAGGGGCGAGTCTTCGGCACGCCGAGCTACGTCTCGCCCGAGCAGGCCTCGGGCAAGGTGGACGTGGACGGTCGCGCCGACATATTTTCGCTCGGGATCATGCTGTGGGAGTGCCTCGCGGGGCGCCTGCCGTTCCGCGCGTCGAGCGTCTCCGCGCTCTTGCTACGGATCATCCGCGAGGACGCGCCGCCGCTCTGTCTCGCGGCGCCGGACGTCCCGCGCGAGCTCGCCGACCTCATCCATGTCGCGCTCGCCCGCAGCCCCGAGAGCCGCTTCCCGAGCGCGCGCGCGATGGCGCGAGCCCTCGCGCCCTTCGCCGCCGATCGGCTCGCCGTAGAGCGCCGCCTCGCCGTCGGAGCGCGCACGACCTCGCGCACGGCGCGCAGCGTGCCGACGCTGAGCGCGGCCGCCGTCGTCGCGGCCTGACACACTGCGCTGCATGAGTCCGCAGACCGAGCGTGGCTGGACCGCGGCCTCCTGCCTGTCCGTCGCGGTCGTCACACTCCTCGGCGTCGGCCCCATCGTCGATCCGGACCTCGGCTTCCACCTCGCGACGGGACGCGCGGTGCTCGCCGCCGGCGCGATCCCCGCGACCAACGTGCTGTCGTTCGCGGCGCCCGACGCCATCGCGGTCAACCAACAGTGGCTCCCGGCGGTGCTCTTCGAGCTGGCGTTCTCGCACGGGGGCCCGGCGGCCGTCGTGGCGATTCGCCTGCTCGTCCTCGCCCTGACGTGCCTCGTGGTCGTCGCGACGGCGCGTGCGCTCGGCGCCCGCCCTCTCGACGTGCTCGCGGTCGTCGCGCTCGGCGCGAGCGCAGCGGCGTTTCGCTTCCTCGATCGCCCGCTGCTCTTCTCGAACCTGACGAACGCGCTCACGCTGCTCGGCCTCGCGTGGACACGCGGCGGCCGACCCCGGGCCGGGCTCGGGCTGATCGCCGCCATGGGCGCGGTCGGCCCACAGCTTCACGCGGGCGCGGTCTTCGGCCCGCTCGCCGTGCTCGCCTGGTG
>CAIUAC010000356.1 GCA_903896985.1 uncultured Sandaracinus sp. | reverse complement strand
GGCGCGATCACGCTCGGCATCGGCGTCATCCTCTCGCTCCTCTCCAACGCCGACGGTCGCGACGAGGCCGAGGTCATGCGAGACGACACCGCGCGGCTCGAGGTCGTGCCGCTCCCGGGCGGCGCCGCCCTGACGTTCGGAGGGAGCCTCTGATGCAGCCGTCCACGCTCGTTCGCTGCTCCGCGCTCGCGCTCGCCGTGCTCCTCTCGGCGTGCACCGTCGACGACTCCACCCTCGACACCGCGCTCTTCGCCTGCGCCAACGACGGTAGCTGCGGCACAGGCTGGGGCTGCAAGCGCGCGACCCCGTACTCGGTCGACTTCTGCGCGCAGCGCTGCGTCTCCGGCGACGTCAGCACCTGCGACGGCATCTGCACGCGCGACAACCTCTGCCTGCGCGGCTGTCAGATCTACGACGACGGCAGCACCTCGGCCTGCCCGAGCCTCGACTACGCGTGTATTCGTACGAGCCTCGAGAGCAACAGCGGAGTCTGTTATCCCGTGCAGGTCTGCGCGCTCGATGGCGACTGCCCCGCCGGCCAAGCCTGCCTCAGCGATGGCTTTCACATCGACCGCCTCTACTGCGTCCCGAGCGCCGCGGCGGCCCCGTGCGCCGCCGGGTCGGTGTCGGCCCAGGACATCTTCAACGACACCTCGCCGTACTGCTTCCCGACGTGCGCGACGGCCGACCGCATCTGCCCGCCCGGCTTCGGCTGCCTGCACCAGGCGACGTTGTTCTCTCGAGCCGAGCCGCCGGCGCCTCCTCCGTGCATTCCCGGCATTTCCGGTGTTTCTTGTGATGACGACTCGAACTGCCTGCTCGGTCGCTGCCTCGACACCGGCGCCGTCGGCCGCATCTGCACCATCACCTGCAACGAGGCCTCGCGGCAGTTCGGCGCGCTCGGCTGCGCGGGGCTCTCGCGCGGCGGCAGCTTCGATGGACTCTTCGAGATGGCGTGCGACGCGGCGGCGGGCGGCGGGGTCGACGGCGGGCTCTGCTCGGTGCGCTACGCGCTCGGCTGGCCGAGCTGCACGGACGCGAGCGGCGCCTATCCCTGCTTGAACGACCCGCCCGGGACGGCCTGCACGCCCCTCGACATCAGCGGCACGCACTACGATCTCTGCACGCGCGCCTGCGCGTCCTCCGCCGAGTGCAACACGCCCGGGACGAGCCGAAATTTCTGCGCCGGTCTCGCAGCCGGCGGCAGCGGCTTCTGCCTCCCGCGCAGTCCCCGCGGCGGCACCTGCTACCTCGACGATGCGTGCGCTGAGGGCGCCTGCGTCGGGGCCACCGCCACGACCGCCGGCACCTGCACCTGAGGCCCCCGGTGTCCGTCCCTTCCGCAACCGCGCCGATCGGCGTCTTCGACTCTGGGCTCGGCGGCCTCACCGTGGCGCGCGCGATCCGCGACGCGCTGCCCGGCGAGGACCTGATCTACCTCGGCGACACGGCGCGCGTTCCGTACGGCACGCGCAGCCCCGCGACGGTCGTGCGCTACGCCCGCGGCTGCGGTCGCAAGCTCGCCGAGCGCGGCGTGAAATTGCTCGTCGTCGCCTGCAACACGGTCAGCGCCGTCGCCCTCGACTCGCTGCGCGTCGAGCTCGACATCCCCGTGCTCGGCGTGATCGAGCCGGGCGCGCGCGCGGGGGTCGCCGCGTGTCGGAACGGGCGCCTCGGCGTCATCGCGACGGCGGGCACCGTGCTCTCCGGCGCGTACGTGCGCGCGGTCGCGGGGACGAGCTCGCGCGTCGAGGTCTTTCAGCGCGCCGCGCCGCTCCTCGTGCCGCTCGTCGAGGAGGGCTGGCTCGACGGCGACGTCCCGCGCCTCGCCGTTCGACGCTACCTCGAGCCGCTCGCGCAGCACGACATCGACGCGCTCGTGCTCGGCTGTACGCACTATCCGCTGCTCGCCGAGATCATCCGCGAAGAGGCCGAGCGCATGGCCGGGCATCCCGTGAAGGTCGTCGACAGCGCGCACGCGACGGCCGAGGAATTGCGCGCTTTTCTCGACGCCCGCGGCCTGCGCGGCGAGCGCGAGGAGGGCGGCGGC
>CAIUAC010000355.1 GCA_903896985.1 uncultured Sandaracinus sp. | reverse complement strand
GCTCACGCAGGTCGACTGGGAGCACGTCGAGGGCCGCGCCTGGGAGGCGGTCGTCGCGGTCGCCGCGCGCGAAGGCGCGCAGCTGATCGTCGTCGCGGCGCACGCGGGTGAGCCAGCCCCTCACGCGCACGCGACCGGCGTCGCCCGGCTTCTCGGCAGCACGGCAGAGCGCATCGTCCGGCACGCCGGCAGGACCGTCGTCGTCGCAGCCGATGAGCCGGTGCCCGCGGCGCTCCTCAGCGGCGCGGCGTGGGTCGTCGGCATCGACCTGCAGGCGACCTCGGGGGGCGCGCTCGAGACGGCGCGGAGGCTCGCCGCGCGGACCGGCGGGCGCGTCTTCGCGATGCACGCGACGAGCGCTGAGCATGCCCACGACCCAGCGCTCCTCGCCGAGGTGCGGCGTCAGCTCGGGGCGGACTCCACCATCGAGCCGCTGGTGACGGCGGGTCCCGTCGCCGACGCCTTCGTGCGGCTCGCCGAGGCGGACGGCGCGGGCGCGCTCGTGCTCGGCGTCAACGAGCACCACGGCTTGCTCGCGAGGGCGCTCGGGCGCGACGCGCTCGGCGCCACCTTCCGCATGACGCGCGTGCCGGTGTTCTGCGTGCCGAGCTGAGCGACGTGGCGCGCGTCCCACGCTTCGGATAGCTTCGTCCGTCATGGCCGACCTCGAAGCCCATGCGATCCGGCGCGATCGACGCTTCCTCGTGCGGCTCGTGCTGCTGCTCGTGCTCGGCGTGTTCGCGGGGCTGTGGATCTTCGGCTTTCTGACGAGCCGCCAGACGGGTAGCTGCGTCGCGACCTTCTTCGGCGGCGCGGACGCGAAGCCTCCCGCGCACTGACGGGCGTCTTCCGGCTGCCCCGTGGCGGGCAGGCGCGTGATATCGTCCCGCCCATGCCGACCAAGCACCTCAGCCGGGAAGACCGCCTGCGCCTCATGAAGTTCGTCTGCTCGTTCGCGTGGGCGGATCTGCAGGTCCAAGACGCCGAGCGCGCCTTCGTGAAGCGCCTGATGAAGCGCCTCGAGCTCACCGCCGCCGAGAAGAAGGAAGTCGAAGGCTGGCTCGAAGTGCCGCCGCCCGCCGAGGAGGTCGACCCCGCGGACGTGCCGCGCGAGCACCGGCAGCTCTTCGTCGACACCGCGCGCGCCATGGTCGCGTCGGACGGCGTGATCGTCGAGAACGAGCGCGAATCTCTCGCGCTGCTCGAGCTGCTGCTCAAGTAGACGAGCGCGCTTGCCCGACGTGAAGCGCATGACGGGAATCGCACCGACCGGCGACAAGCTGTACGCCGCGCTCGAGGAGCTGAGACAAACGCCGAACGTCGGCGAGTCTCGGCATCACGGCGCTTGGCGGGCAGTGATGGCGTTCCTGCGGCAGGACGATCCGCGCGGCTCCGAGGATGCGCGGCAAGAGACGATCATCAACGTCGTCCGCGCCGTGTCTTCGTTCAAGGGACACTCGCCGGGCGAGGCGGTGCGCTGGCTGCGCACCGTCCATCGCCATCGCACCTGCGACGGCTGGCGCGTCGAAGGGCGGAACCCGCTGCGCGACACGCTCGAGCGGGCGCCGCGAGACTCCGACCACGAGACGCCGCCGCTCGAGAACGTCCCCGCGCCCGAGCCGACGCACCGGGAGCACGCGGCGGGCGCGCTCGCGCACACGAGCGATCTCGTCTTCGCTCGCCTCGACGCGCAGCTCGAGAGCGATGGGGTCAGCGCCTCGAAGCGGCTGCTGCGCCGCCTGCAGGCGCGCGCTGCTTGGCTGCGGGTCGTGCACGAAGACGATGCCCCCGCGATCGAGGTCGCCCTCGCGCCCCACGCGGCGCCATCGCGGGACGCGCTCTACAAGTGGATCGAGCGCGGGCGCGCGGTGCTGCTCGAGGTCGCCGACGCGTGGCTCGCGGAGCTCGACGGCGACGACTCCGACGCGCGGCTCGTGCCCGAGGTGCTGCGCCAGCTCGTCGAGGAGCGCCGCGCCGACGCGGGCGTCGCGAGGCCCGCGCGGAGAAAACCCTGAGCGACGACGCCCGGGCGTCAGTCGGTCACGAAGAAGAGCGTCTGGGCCAATAGCAGCACTGAACAGACGACTACGAGGATCATGGGACATCGGGAATCAGAGGACAGCGAGCTCGAGGCGGCGTGGCGGCGCGCGGTGCTGTGCGCGACGGCGTACGACGACACCGCGCCGGTCGAGCCTGTGCTCGAGGCGGCCGCGCTCGGCGTCGTGCTCGAGGTGATGGGGGAACTCAGGCGAGTACCCGAGCACGAGCGTCGAATCGTGCGCGACGCGGCGCGGCGAGCCCTGCTGCGTGCCCGCCCCACGCAGGACACGGAGACGGCCGAGGGCGAAGACGACGCGCAGGCCCTGCGCAACCAGGGCCTGCACGAACTCGTCCGGCCACATGGCGGCCGGCATCCCGAGCCCCATGATCAGCAGCACGGGCGGCGACGCCG
>CAIUAC010000354.1 GCA_903896985.1 uncultured Sandaracinus sp. | reverse complement strand
GCGTCCCCGAGGAGCGCGTCGAGCAGCAGCCGCTCGTACGCCGGCGCGGTGCTCGCGCCGAAGGTGTCGCGGTAGTCGAACGAGAGCTTCGCAGAGGCCATCGTCATCTGATTGCCGGGCTGCTTCACGCCGAACGAGAGCGTGATCGCCTCACGCGGCTGGATGCTCAGCGTCAGCACGTTCGGGCGATTCTCGCAGAGCAGCCCCTGCCGCACGGCGCGGCGGAACTCGTCGTCGGTCAGCCCCTCGGGGCGATTGAAGAGCTGCAGCGGCGGCGTCTTGAACTGCACCTGCACCTCGGTGAAGCGCTTGGCCATGCGCTTGCCGTGGCGCAGCAGGATCGGCACGCCCGCCCAGCGCCAGTTCGCTAGCTCGGCGCGCACGGCGACGAAGGTCTCCGTCTGCGAGTTCGGGTCCACGCCCTCCTCGTCGAGATACGCGGGCACTGCGCGCTCACCGATCGTGCCCGCCGTGTAGCGCGCGCGGACGCTCGTCTCGCGCACCTCGCGCGCCGTCGGCACGATCAGGCTGCGCAGCACGGCGACCTTGCGCGCGCGCACGGCGTCCGCCTCGAGCGACGAGGGCGGCTCCATCACGACGAGCGCGAGCACCTGCAACATATGGTTCTGCAGCATGTCGCGGAGCGCGCCGGTCGTGTCGTAGTAGCCGCCGCGCCCGCTCTCCATGCCGAGGTCCTCGGCGACGGTGATCTGCACCAGCTCGACGTGCTCGCGGTTCCACACCGGCTCGAAGATCGCGTTGTGGAAGCGGAAGCCGAGCAGGTTCTGCACGGTCTCTTTGCCGAGGTAGTGATCGATTCGATAGATCTGAAACTCGTGCAGGCACTCGTGGAGATCCGAGTTGAGCGCGCGCGCGCTCGCGAGGTCGTGCCCGAACGGCTTCTCGACGATCACGCGCCGCCACGCGACCTTCTCGTCGGCGCGCATGCTGACGAGCCCCGCGGCGTGCAGGTTGCGGACGGCACGCGCGAAGAGCTCGGGCTTCAGCGAGAGGTAGTAGAGCCTGCCCGCGTCCGCGCCGCCGAGCTGCGCGTCGAGGCGCTCGGCGAGGCGCTTGGTGTCCTCCGCGTCGCCGACGTCGCCTTGCAGGTAGAAGATGCGCGGCGCGAGGAGGTCGAACGCCTCGAGCAGCTCGGGCGGCATCGCCTCGCGCAGCTCCGCGCGCCACTGCTCGTCCGTCTTCGGACGGCGCGCGACGCCGAGCACGGTGAACCCCTCCTTGGGCCGGCCTTTCTGGGCGAGGCTCGCGAGGGCGGGGATCAGCTTTCGTGAGGTCAAGTCCCCACTGGCACCGAAGATCACGACTTGGGCGGGCGCGGTCGTCATGGCGGCGCGAGCATACACCTGGCTCCGCCCGCCGACGCCTCCGTTCGACGCCCCCGTTAGACGCCGCGGGCGGAAGCGCGCGCGCAGCCGTAGAATCCGGCCGCCATGACCCTCGCGCCGTCTGCCTACGCCCAACTCGCCGCGCAATGGACCCCGGGGACGCCCCCCGAGCGCTCGCTCGTCTCCGACACCCGGAGCGCGCTCCTCGTCGCCCGCCCGAGCGATCTCGAGGCGCTGACGGGGCTCGTCGCGACGCTCGACGCCTGCCTCGCGAGCCCCGCGACGCGAGAGCCGGCGCGGCGCGCGCTGCTCGGGCTGCTCGACTCGGCGCGGCGCAGGCGCTTCACGGAGGCGATGACCCCCGCGGACATCGAGCCGTGGACGCAGCTCCTCGTGCCGGTGATCGACCACGCGGATCACACCTTCGGCGAGGTGCTGCGCTCGCGCGAGGAGACCGATCCGAAGGTGATCGCGATGCGCGTGCTCGGGCCCGACCCCTGCGAGCTGACCGTCGCGGACCTCGCGCGCCGCACCCGCGCCATCGCGCGCGGGCTGCTCGCGCTCGCCCCCGGAGAGCCCGATCTCAAGGTCGCCATTCTCTCCGAGAATTCCCTGGAGACCGCGCTCGTCGACATTGCGTGTCTCTCCAACGGCATCCTCGACTTCCCGCTCCCGGCGAATTCCACGCCCGAGCAGGTGACGTTCATGCTGCGGCACTCGGGCGCGCAGGTGCTCGTCGTGTCCGACGAGGAGCAGGTCGAGAAGGTGCTCCCCGCGCTGCCCGGGCTCCCTGAGCTGAAGCACGTCGTCG
>CAIUAC010000353.1 GCA_903896985.1 uncultured Sandaracinus sp. | reverse complement strand
CTCGGGCCGAACGGCGCGGGCAAGACGACGACGCTGAAGGCCGTGCTGGGGCTGATCTTTCCGACGAAGGGCGAGGCGAAGCTCTTCGGCAAGCCGGTCACCGATCCCTCGGCGCGCGCGCGGCTCGGCTATATGCCCGAGAACCCCTACGTCTATCAGTACCTGAAGCCGCTCGAGTTCCTCGACCTCTGCGGGCGACTGATCGGGATGCCGCGCGCCGACCGCGAAAAGAAGAGCCGCGAGCTGATCGAGCGCGTCGGGCTGACGCACGCGATCGACCGGCCGATCGGCAAATTCTCGAAGGGGATGTCCCAGCGCATCGGGCTCGCGCAGGCGCTGCTCGGCGACCCCGACGTGCTCGTGCTCGATGAGCCGATGAGCGGGCTCGATCCGTTTGGTCGAAAGGAAGTGCGCGACCTCCTCGCCGAGGAGCGCGCGCGCGGCAAGACGCTCGTGCTGACGAGCCACATCCTCGCGGACGTCGAGCTGCTCTGCGATCACGTCGCCATCGTGCAGCGCGGCACCGTCGTCGCGAGCGGGCCGCTCTCGAGCTTGCTGCGCAGCGAGGTGCGCCGCGTCGAGGTCGAGCTCGAGTCCGCGAGCGAGGCGTTGGTCGACGCGCTCCGCCCCCGCGTGCTCGAGGTGCGCCGCGCGAAGGCGACCACGATCGTCGTCGTCGAGGGCGACGCGGGCGTGCCCGAGGTGCTGCGCGCCGCGCTCGATGCGGGCGCGCGCGTGCTCGGCGTGACGCCCTACCGCGACTCGCTCGAGGAGCTCTTCCTGCGCAAGGCGGTCAAGGGCGGGGACTGAATACGCTTTCTGCAGACGTGTTAGAAGGACTCCATGTCCATCCTCCGCGTCAGTCCCGAAGAAGCGCTGCGGCTGTTGCAAGATGAGGGCTACACGTATCTCGACGTGCGCTCGATCCCGGAGTTCGAAGACGGGCATCCGGAGGGCGCGTACAACGTGCCCTTCATGCACATGACGCCCGCCGGGATGGAGGCGAACGGTGATTTCCTCGCCGTCGCGCAGCAGGTCTTCCCCGAGCACACGAAGCTCGTCGTCGGCTGCAAATCGGGCGGGCGCAGCCTGCGCGCCGCCGAGCAGCTCGTGCACGCGGGCTTCGCGCACGTCGTCGATCAGAAGGCGGGCTGGGCGGGGCAGACCGACCAGTTTGGGCGCATCGCCGAGGAAGGCTGGGGCCCCAAGGGGCTGCCCGCGTCGAAGGAGACGCCGCACGGGCACGGCTACGCGGAGCTGTTGAAGAAGGCCTACGGAGGCTGAGCCTCGGCTGCGCGCGCACGTTCGTCCGGAACCTCGAGGCGCGTAGAGTGTCCGTCGGCGGAGGCTCTGACCTCGGGGAGTGCGCATGCGAAGGTTTCAGCTCGGTCTGGTTCTCGTCGCGTCGATCGCCCTCGTAGCCTGCGGCCCTGGCCCGCAAGAAGTGGACGCGAGCCTCGGCACGCTGACGCCTGTCCGCGGCGCGGTGACGGTCGGGGGCGCGCGGGCGGCGCCGACG
>CAIUAC010000352.1 GCA_903896985.1 uncultured Sandaracinus sp. | reverse complement strand
TCGCCTGGCCGCTCGCGCGCGCCGCGTGGCTGCCCTTCGTCGACTACCCCGAGCACCTCGGCACGATCGCCGCGCTCCACGGCGCGCGCACGCCGGCGTTCTCGCAGTTCTTCGTCGTCGACTACCCGCGCACGCAGTACCTGCTCTTCTACTTCCTCGGCGACGTGCTCGTGTCGGTCTTCGGCGTCGAGGGCGCCGGGCGCGCGACGGTGATCCTCTCGGTCGCGACGCTCCCGCTCGCCGTCGCCGTGTGGCTGCGCGAGCACGGGCGCCCGCCGCTGCTCGGCGCGCTCGCCGCCGGCATCGCCATCCACACCTTCGTGATATGGGGCTTCCTCAACTTCGCGATGGGCATGGTGCTCGCGCTCCTCGCCCTCGCCGCGCTCGCGCGCGTCGTCCGCCGCCCCGACGCGCTCTCCGCGCTCTGGCTCGCGCTCCTCGCGCTCGCGACCTTCTACGCGCACGCGCAGCTCTTCGCGTGGTTCGGGCTCGCCGCGATCGTGCAGACCGCCGCGATGGCGCCCTCCGCGGGCTTTGCGCGCACGCGCCGCGCCGTCGGCTACGGGGCCGTCGCCGCGCTCCCCGCCGTCGTCGGCGTGCTCGTCTGGCTGCGCAACTCCGGCGTCCTCGAGCGCGGCGTCGCCGGCACGCGCAACCCGCTCGCGGCTGGCGTCGGCAGCGCGCCGCCGAGCTTCCACCCGGCGCACGACACGCTGCGCGGCTGGCTCGGTCACTCGTTCGCGACGTGGACGGACGGCTCCGGCGAAGACGTCGCCCTCGCCTTCCTCTTCGCCGCGCTCCTCCTCCTCGCGCTCCGCGGCCTCAGCAGCGGCAGCAGCACGAGCAGCAGCGCCCGCCCCGCCGACGCCTTCGCGAAGTCTTTCCGCGCGCGCGCCCCGCTCGCCGCGCCCATCGCGAGCCTCGCGCCCGAGGCGGTGCTCGGGCTGACCTTCGCGCTCTATCTGTTTGCGCCGTTCAGCTACCGCTACATCGAGCCCATCAACGAGCGCTTCCTGCCGCTGACGCTCGCGCTGCTGCCCGCGCTCGGCGCGCGCGGCCCGCTGACGCCGACCGTCCGCGCGATCGTTGCTGCAGCAACTGTCTCCGTCGCGCTCTTCGCCTCACACGTGCACGGCGCCGGCTTCGCGCGCACGGACGCCGAGATGGGCGACCTCCGCGAGGCCCTCTCGCACACGCGCCCCGGCCACCGCCTCCTCGGCCTCATCTTCGACAAGCAGAGCGCCGAGGTCCCGCTGCCCGTCTACCTGCACGCGCACCAGTACTACCAAGCGCACGTCGGCGGCCTCGCGGCCTTCGGCTTCGTCGAGTTCCCGATCTCGCCCATCCAGTACAAGCCCGGCGCCGAGCCCCCGCCCTTCCCCGCGCGCTTCGAGTGGACGCCCGAGCGCTACGACCACGCCGTCTACGGCGACGCCTTCGACTACTGGCTGATCCGCCACGCCCCCGGCCAGCCCGCCCCCGCCTCCCTCTTCCGCCGCCGCGCCCCGAGCGGCGCCGAGCCGCCCACGGTCGCCTACGAAGGCGTACGCTGGACGCTGTTCGCTCGGCCAGGTCTCGAGCGCTAGCGCAGCCCGCCGACCTCAACCTCGGTCGGCTCTGCCGCCACCCCAAACCTCAACCTTGGTCGGCTCTGCCGCCACCCCAAACCTCAACCTTGGTCGGAGCCCTCCGCGCGGTCATGGCGCGGAATCATTCAGGAAACATCCCCGCGCACTCCTCTCCCCAGCCCTCTCCTC
>CAIUAC010000351.1 GCA_903896985.1 uncultured Sandaracinus sp. | reverse complement strand
GTTCGCGCTGCGCTTGGCGGAGCTCGCGGCCTCGCGCGGCGACGACGTGCTCGCCTCGCAGCTCCTCGCGCCCGCGCTCGATGGACCGCGAGTGCCGCTGCCGGCGTGGGTGCTCGCGGGGGAGCTCGCCGAGCGGCGCGGCGACGCAGACACGGCGCTCGCGGCGTACGAGCGCGCGCTCGCGCGGGATGTGGACTATCCGCGCGCGAAGGAGCGCGCTGCGCGGCTCCGTGAGGCGCGCGGGGGGCAGCGCGAGTCGGCGGGGGCGACGCTCCTCGCCGACGGAGCGCTCGCGCAGGGGCGCTACCGAGTGCTGCGGGAGCTCGGGCGCGGCGGGGCGGGCACTGCGTTCGCCGTGCGCGATCTGCACACGGAGCGCGTCGTCGCGCTGAAGCTCTATCACGGGCGCGGCGCGCTCGAACGCGAGCGCCTACGCGGAGAGGCGCGGGTCGCCGCGTCGCTCGAGCACCCGGGCGTCGTGCGCATCTTCGACCTCGACGAGGCGCTGCTGGCGATCGCGATGGAGCATGTGCCGGGCGGGAGCGTCCGCGATGCGCTGCGTCGCGGCGCCGTCCCGTGGGCGCGGGTGCGGCGCTGGCTGCTCACGGCGGCGGAGGCGCTCGCCTACGTGCACGCGCAGGGCTTCGTGCACCGCGACGTCAAGCCGTCCAACTGGCTCGTCCGGCCCGACGACCGGGTCGTGCTGACCGACTTCGGGCTGTCGCGTCGTCGCGGCGAGCTGCCGGGCGCGGCGGGGACGCCGGGCGAGGGCGGGGAGGGGACGCGCGCGTATATGCCGCCCGAGCAGCGGGCGGGCGCTGCGGCGGAGCCTGCGGCGGACGTCCACGCGCTCGGCGTCACGATGCGGGAGTTGTTCTCGCAGGTGACCGACGAGGTGCCGGCCGCGCTGCTCGCGCTCGCGGCGGAGTGCGCAGCCTCGGACCCGAGCGCCCGCCCCGCGCTCGACACCGTGCGCGCGGCGCTGACGGCGACTCCCGCATGAGCGCCGCCGAGGGCCCCGCGTCGTCGCGCGTCGTCGCCGTGGACGTGCTGCGCCTGCTCGCCTCTTTTCAGATGATTCAGGGCCATGCGATCGCTGCGCTCGCGTCGCCGAGGGCGCTCGATGGGCCGCTCTTCGACGCGTGGACCTTTGCCCGCGGGCTCACCTCCGTCGCGTTTCTCTTCGCGGCCGGGCTCGCTTTTCACCTGACGACGCTCGTGGACTTGCCTCGACATCTCGCCGCGCCGGGCGCCGTGCGCAAGCGCTTCAAGCGCGCCGCGCTGCTCGTGGTGATCGGCTATGTGCTCCACACGCCGATCGGCACGCCGCTCGCGCAGTTCCTCATCGTCGACGTGCTGCAGTGCATCGGCGTCACGCTCGCGCTCATCGAAGTGCTCGCCGTGCTGCTGCCGCGGGCGTCGCTCGTCGTCGTCGCGTCGGGCGCCCTCGGCGCGGCGTGCATCGCGGGCGCGCCCTTCCTCGCAGCGCTCGACGCGACGGGCCCGCTCGGCTTTCTGCTCAACTACGTCACGCGGACGGGCGGCTCGCTGTTCCCCTTGGCGCCCTATGCGGGCAATCTGCTCTTGGGCATCGTGGCGGGCGCGCTCGCGCTGCCTCAGGGCACGCGCACGCCGAGGCGGCGCACCTTCACTCGCCTCGCGCTGCTCGCGCTGCTGCTCTACGCCGCCCACACGCTCGTGGCGCGCTTCGAGGCGCAGCATGATCCGCAAGTCGATGCGGGTTACGCGCTGCTGAAGCTCGCGCTCGTCGTCGGGGTCGCCGCGCTGCTCGTGCTCGTCACGCTGCGGATCCCGAGGCTGCCGCGCGTGCTCGAGACCCTCGCCGGAGAGACGCTCGCGCTCTACGTATCGCACCTGCTCATCCTGTTTCCGGCCGGAATTGGCCTCGTCGCGCTGCTGGGCGCGACGCTCTCGCTGCCCGCGGCGATCGGCGTCGCGGCCGCCTTGATGGTGGCGTCGACCGGCGTTGCGCTCGGTTGGAGGCGGCTCGGTCGCCGCCGCTCAGCGCGCTGAAGGCGTCCGTGCGGCGCTGGGTTCGAGGCTCTACGCCGCGCTCAGTACGGCAGGCCCGACACGCCGCTCGGGCGCAGAGCTTGCGTGTCCATCGTGCCGAGGCCGAGCTGTCCGGAGACGTTCCGGCCCCAACAACTGACCGCGCCGCGGCTGTCGAGCGAGCAGGTGTGCTGGTCGCCCGCGGCGAGCGCAGCCGAGTCGGTCAGGGCGTCGACGGGAGCGGCGGCTCCGCGGTCGACGGTCGTGCCGTCGCCGAGCTGCCCTTCCGCGTTCGCGCCCCAACAGCGCACGCCGCCCGCGAGCAGCGCGACGCACGAGTGGGACGCGCCCGTCGCGATGCCTGTCACGGTGCCGGTCAGCGTGATGCGCAGGGGGGTCGCGGCCCGCAGGACCGTGCCCGAGTCCACGATCTGCCGCGCGCGGTTGTCGCCCCAGCACGAGATGCCGCCGTCCGTGCGGAGCGCACAGACGTGCTGCGACGACGCGCTCGTCGCGAGGGCCGCGACGGTCGTCAGTCCCGTCACCGGCTGTGGCGTGCTCGCGCTGAGCGGGCCTCCGCCGTTGCCGAGTTCGCCGCGCTCGTTGGAGCCCCAACAGCTGACGGTGCCGTCCGCGCGCACGGCGCATGCGCCCATGGCCGATGCGACGAGCGCGCTGGCGTTCGTGAGGCCGACCACCGCGGCAGGCGCGAGCGCCGACGGGCTGAGCGTGCCGCGCCCGAGCTGCCCGGCGTCGTTGCGCCCCCAGCAGAGCACGGTGCCGTCGTCGCGCAGCGCGCAGCTGTGGCCGTTGCCCGCGACGACGCGCGTCGCGCCCGTGACGCCCAGCACCGTCACCGGGCTCGAGCGGTCGAGCGCGAAGCCGTCGCCGAGCTGCCCGCTCGCGCCATCGCCCCAGCACACCACCTCGCCGCCCGCGCGCACGGCGCAGGAGTGCTGGGCGCCGACCGCGAGGGAGCGCGCGTCCGTGAGGCCGACCACGGCGACCGGCGCGCGCCCCGGGTTCGTCGATCCGTCGCCAAGCTGTCCGTCGGTGTTGGCGCCCCAGCAGACGACGCTGCCCGAGGCGCGCAGCGCGCACGCGTGCGAGCCGCCCGCGGCGATCGCGGTCACACGTTCTGCGTCGCAGTAGCCGTCGGCGCAGGTCCCCGCGCACGCGCGGCCACACCGACCGCAGTTTGCGGTGGAGTCGTCGAGGGCCGTCTCGCAGCCCGGCGCGGGGAGCTCACAGTCGCCGAAGCCAGGGCTGCAGCGCAGCGCGCACACGGACTCCACGCAGGTCGCCGTGCCGTTCGTCGTCGCGCACGGTCGATCGCAGCCGCCGCAGTGCAGCGGATCTGTCGCGAGCAGGACCTCGCAGCCGTTCAAGCCGCCGGCGTCGCAGTCCGCGCGCCCGGTCACGCAGCTCGTCACGGCGCAGCTCCCCGCGTTGCAGGTCGCGGCCGAGACGGAGTCCTTGCTGCGGCAGTCGTTGCCGCAGGCGCCGCAGTTCCCGACCTCGGAGCGCAGCTCGTAGCCCTCGTCGATCGTGCCGTCGCCGTCGTTGTCGACGCCGTCGCAGACCTCGCTCGCGCACACACCCGCGAAGCGGTGCGGCAGCGTGCCGTCGAACGTCGGCAGTCGCTCGGCGGGGACATCCGGCGGCGCACAGCCGTCGGGCCCGCAGGAGCTCTCCGCGCCGCAGTCGCGCCCTGCGCAGCAGGCGGGCAACACGACCTCGAGCAGCCGGCTCTGTCCCGCGACGAAGCGCGCGCGCGCGGTCCGACGCTGCACGACGACGGCCCCCTGAAGGGCCGTGACGACGACCGTGACCTCGTCGCCGCCGCTCTCGCGGTAGAGGCCGAGCGTCACCGGCAAAGACACCGCACCTGAGCCGACGAGCGGCGCGCGCCGCGTCTCGTGCGTGGTGGCGCCGGTCACCTCGACGACGAGCTCGGTGACGTCGCTCGGCGCGCGCAGGTCGGTGTCGATGAACACCACGAGCTCAGTCGGGTCGCTGCCGCAGCCGGTGAGCGTCGCGACGATGCACGGGGCGAGCAGCGCGAGGGCAGCGAGCGAGGCGGAGTGAGCGACGCGGTGCGTCAGGCTCAGGAGGGAGGTCATCCACGCTGGCTCAGCGACTCGGACGCGACGGTACCTTCGAAGCACTCCGGCACACTGGCTGAACGGCTCCGCGGGGTCAACGACGGAGCGCCGCTCCGGCGCGCTCGACCCATCGATCGGGCTGCGCGTTGACCCCCCGCCCGGGGACGCGCACCTTACGAGTGTCCGCCTCAGGAGGTCGCCATGCGTCGATTCCTCTCTGCGCTCCTCGCTGTCGCCCTGGTCGTCTTCGCTGTCGCCGCCGTGGTCTCGCCGACCGCGCCGCCCGCCGCGCGCGCGCCTGCGCCGGTCGCCGCCCCGATGTGCGTCGCCTCCACGGTCGAGCCCATGGTCGGCTGCGGAGAGATCCACTGCGCGAGCGATGCGGACTGCCCGAGCACGTGTGGCGGTTGCATCACCTGGTCCGGGACCTGCGCGCTCTTCCGTCCCCGCTGAGTAGCCCGAGCGGCGAGCGCGGTTGAACGGCGCGGCGTTCCAGACTACAGACCGGCCGCACGAAGGAGTTCGCGTGGCCAAGCCGAAGAAGATCCCTGCACCGAATCAGGCGGCCGCGCAGCCCGTCCAAGTCGAGAAGCCCGGCCTGAAGTGGAAGGTCATCGCGCAGATCGGCGCGGGCTTCGCCATCCTCTGGGTCACTGCGGCGATGACCACGCCGTACATCTCGTACTGGGGCGTCGGCGTCGTCGGCGTGCTGACGCTCGTCGCGGCGGGCTTCGGCATCTACCTGTGGCAGCTCACGCGGAAGACCTCGGCGATCGCCCAGATCCTGCAGGGCGCGACCGACGCTGATGGCCGCAAGGCGGCGCTCGAGAAGCTCGCGAGCGGGGACGCGAAGGACGCGCTCAACGCCCTCGCGACCGCCCAAATTCAGGCTCAGGAAGACCCGAACAAGGCGATCGAGACGCTGGTCGCCATCGACGTCGAGAAGGCGCCGGCGACGGTGCAGGACGAGATCCGCGCGATGCTCGCGCTGCTCTATCTCGCGGTGAACAAGCCGCGCGAGGCGCGCCCGGTCGCCGACAAGATCCGCCTCGACCGGCAGTCGAACCCCAAGGCCAAGGCGATGGCCGCGGCGGTGATCGCCGAGACCTTCGCCCGCACGGGCAAGCCCGACGAGGCGCGCGTGCTCCTCGAGACCTATCAGGCGGACGACGCCTCGCTCGCCGAGCTGCGCCCGGCGCTGCTGCGAGCGCAGGTCTGGACGTACTTCGCGCTGACCAAGCGCGGGCTCGCCCGGAAGGCGATGGACGGATTGGTCGCGCTCGACCCGAACCACCTCGGCCCGTTCATGGATCCGAAGGCGAGCCCCGACCTGCAGAAGATCGCGCTCTCCGCCCTCGAGGCGGGCGGATATCAGATGCGCCCGAAGACCAAGATGCGGATGTCGAGGTAGTCGGATGCCGCGCGATGCGCTCGCAGCGTCGGCTGCGGCGCACGCCTCGCGCCGCGCGACGTTCGCCGCCGTCCTCGCGCTCGCCGGGCCCGCGATCGGGCAGTCGTTGCTCGAGACGCTCGTCTTTCTCGTGGACCGCGCGATGCTCGGCCGACACAGCGCCGCGTCGCTCGCGTCGATGCAGATCAGCGGGCCGCTGACCTGGTCGGTGCTGAGCGTGATGGGCGCGTTCGCAGTCGGCGTCGTCGCGCTCGTCGGGCGCGCGACGGGCGCCGGGGACCGCGCGCTGGCGGGCGCTGCCGTGCGGGCGGGCTTGGTGCTCGCGGTCGTCGTCGGCTCGCTCGCGGGCGTGCTCGTCACGGCGGGGATGCCGCTGATCCTCGCGGCGTTTCCGGGCGCGACCCCGGAGGTCCACGCCGCGGCCCGCGACTACCTGACGATGCTCGCCCCCGGAATGCCGCTCTTGCTGGTGGTCGGCGTCGCGGCGGCTGCGCTGCAGGCGTCGGGCGACACGCGCACGCCGTTCCTCATCGCGACGGTCGGCAACCTCGTGAACGCGCCGCTCGCGTGGGTGCTGATCTTCGGGCGCTTCGGCGTGCCGTCGATGGGCACGCGCGGCGCGGCGCTCGGCTCTGTGATCGCGATGCTCGTGCAGGTCGCGCTCCTGCTCGCGGCGCTGATGCGGCGCGACGGACGCGTGTCGCTCCGCGGCCGAGGCGGTGAGCGCGCGGCGGCGCTGCGCTTTCTGCGCGTGTCCGGACCGTCGTTCGCGGAGAAGATCGTGCAGCACCTCGGCTTCTTCGTGTTCGTCACGATGATCGGCGCGCTCGGCTCGACGGCGATGGCGGCGAACCAAGCGCTCGTCAGCCTCGAGTCGATCTGCTTCCTCAGCGCGGATGGCTTCGGCATCGCCGCGGCGTCCATCGTCGCGCAGCGCCTCGGCGCGCGCCGACCCGAAGACGCAGCGTACGCGGCGCGCATCGCGACGGGGCTCGCGGTCCTCGCGCTCGGCTCGGTGGGGCTCTCGTTCGCCGTCGCGCCGCACCTGCTCTTGCGGCTGTTCACGAGCGACGCGTCCATCCTGGCTGTCGCCGCGCCCGTGATGCTCGTCGCCGCCGTCTCGCAGCCGTTCATGGCGACGGGCGTGGTGCTCTCGCAGGCGGTGCGCGGCTCGGGCGACACGCGCTCGGCGCTCGGCGTGACGCTGCTCGGCGGGCTCGTCGTGCGCCTGGCGGCGACGTACTACTTCACGCGCGTCGCGGGGCTCGGGTTGGTCGGCGTGTGGCTCGGCTCGACCTGCGACTGGATCGTGCGCACGGCGCTGCTCACGGTGGTGTGGGCGCGCGGCGGCTGGAAGGGCGCCTCCGTCTAGGCGCGGGGCGCGGCGTCCGCGTCCGGTACGGGTTGGCGTCGGGCGGTTCGTCGGCTTCGGGCGGCATTTCCGCGGCGGGGGTGGGCGCAGGCGTGGCGTGCGGCCAAACGAACGCGTGGTCCGGAGGCGTCGGCGCCGCGGCGGTGGTCGGTGGCGTCGGCGCGGGCTCGGGACTCGCGTCGGTCGCCGCTTCGGCGGTCTCGGGGCTGCGACTCGGAGGCGCGTCGATCTGCCAGCGCAGCCCGACGCCGAGCGTGTCGGCCTCGAGGACGTAGTCACCGTTGCCGACGTAGACCGGATCGGCAGACGGCGGGCGCACCGGGTTCGCCTGCGGGACGGCGCTGTTGCGCACCTGCCGGTTGCGCATGAAGAAGTGCTGATAGCTCACGTCGACGAAGAGCCCGCGCGTCACCTCGACGCTGGCGCCGAGGGCGAGCGTCGCGTTGTCCGAGTCGATGGTCAGCGGCGAGAGGTACGCGTCGTCGAACGCGCCGTTCTCGTACGCGAAGCCGGCGAGGACGCCCAGGATGCCGGTCGTGTACTCGCCGCCGAGGCGCAGGCTGAGCGTGTCGCGCATCCCGCGCGGGACGGTCACGGGCCCGGCCTCGTAGTCGCCGAGCGCGAGCACGTTGCGCAGCCAGATGTCGTGCGGCGTGATCGTCATCGCCTGCTGCGTCGACCAAAGCTGCGCGACGATCGCCGCCTCGACGCGCAGCCCGCGCAGCGGTCGCACCTCGACGCCCGCGCGCAAGATCCACGGCATCGCGAGCGAGGTAGACGCCTGATTGCCCTCGATACGCGCGCTGTCGAACGCCGCCGCGCTCGGCAGGCGCACGGTGATCGTCGCGTCACCAGAGAGCGTGTACGGCGTGAGGAATGACGCGCCGAAGCGCGCGAAGCCTGCGTCGTAGAGCACGCCCGCGCCGAACGTCGCCGCGATCACCTGCGAGAGGTTCACGTCGGCGAGCGCGTCGAAGTCGGGGTTCTCTGGCTGCGTGCAGAACGCGCGATCACAGCCGCTGATCACGCTGCGAATGCGGAAGCTCGCGCCGATCAGCTGCGCCGTCGCGCCGATCGAGAGCGCGGGCAGGGGGCGCCACGCCGCGCCGACGGCGAGGTGCCCGAGCACCGTGCCCTCGAGCGACAGCACCGAGTAGCGCTCCGGCGAG
>CAIUAC010000350.1 GCA_903896985.1 uncultured Sandaracinus sp. | reverse complement strand
GCTCACCGAGCGACAGCGGCCGGCCGTCGCGCGTACCGAAGTCGGGCACGCGCCGCGCGGCGTCGCTCAGCGGCCCCGAGTCCTGGGTCTCGAGCAGCGTCGCGACGTCGTGCAGCGCCTTGGCGCGCGCGAGCTGCGCGGTCTCCTCGCGGATCGTCCGACACTGGGGGTCGGCGAGCGCGACGGCCATCACGAGCCAGAGGTCGCGGTGCTCGTCGTCGCCGATCTCGGCGCGGGCGGCGACATCGAGCACGAGCTCGAAGACCTGCGGCGCGCTCGTGTCGCGCAGCGTCGCGCGCACATACGCTACGCGCAGCTGAGGATCGCGGAGCGCGCTGACGCGCCGGGCGAGCACCGCCGCTTCGTCGTCGAGGCGCGCCATCGCCCGGGGGATCAGCCGTTCTTACGCTTGACGGGCTCCGCCTCTTCGGCGTCCTCGACGTCCTCGGCGTCGCCGAGCTTGCTCGCGGTGGACGCAGCGGCGACGCGCTTGCTCGCCTTGGGCTTCGCCTCGACCTCGATGTCGTCGTCGGTGTTGATGCCGCGCTTGAAATTCTTGATCGCCTTGCCGACGCTCTCGCCGAGTTGCGGCAGCCGATTGGCCCCGAACACGAGCACGACGATCAGCAGTATGACGACCAGCTCACCCATTCCGATGTTCGGCATGACGCTCCAGCTCCTGGCGCCTCGAAGGCCCGAGTGAGTCCGCCGAGGGTACGCCGACGCTCCGAGCACGGCAAGGCTGGGCCCGGCGTGGGCAATGAGCGCACGCAGCGCAGCAGATGAATCGTCGTCCTGCTAGCATCCGCGCGATGTCCGCGAAGGTTCGGCTACGTACTGGTCATGTGCAGCCCGTCTGGGCGGGGCACCCTTGGGTCTTCGCGCAAGCGATCGACCGAGTCGACGGGGCGCCGAGCCCGGGAGACACCGTCTCCGTCGTCGACGCGCGCGGGCAGGTGCTCGGGCGCGGCTACTGGTCGCCGGACTCGGCGATCCCGGTGCGGATCCTGTCCCGCGACCCGGAGGAGCAGCTCGAGTCGGCGTTCCTCGGGAGGCGCCTCGCGGAGGCGGCGCAGTGGCGCAAGGAGTGGCTCGGGCTTCCCGGCACGGACACGAACGGCTACCGCCTCGTGCACGCCGAGGGGGACCGGCTCGCCGGGCTGATCGTCGACGTCTTCGGCGACGTGGCGGCGGTGCAATTGCTGACGCTCGGAATGAAGCGCCGTGAGGCAGACGTCTTCGCGGAAGTGGCGCGCGTGACCGGAGCGAAGACGATCCTCGAGGTCGCGAGCGAGCGCACGCAGCGGCTCGAGGGCTTCGAGGCGAAGACGCAGGTCGTGCGCGGGCCGGAGCTCTCGGGGCTGCGCTTTCGCGAGCGCGGCTTCGAGTTCGACTTCCCGATGAGCGTCTCGCAGAAGACGGGCTTCTACTTCGATCAGCGCGAGAACCGCGCGCGCCTCGAGACGCTCGTGCGCGGCAAGCGCGTGCTCGACGCGTTCTCGTACGTCGGCACGTTCGCGCTCGCGGCGGCGCGCGGCGGCGCGGCGAAGGTCACCGCGATCGACGCGTCGGCTTCGGCCATCGCGGCGGGCGCGATGATCGCGCAGCACGCGGGGTTCGCGGACAAGATCGACTTCGTGCGCGCGGACGTGAAGCGCGCGCTCCCCGAGATGGTGCAGCGCAGCGAGAAGTTCGACGTCGTCATCGTCGATCCGCCGAAGCTCGCGCCGACGGCGCGGCATCTCGAGCAAGGTCGGAAGGCCTATCGTCGCCTCAACTCGACCGCGATCAAGCTGCTCGAGCCGGGCGGGTTGCTCGTCTCGTGCTCGTGCTCGGCGGCGATGCGCCCCGGCGAATTTCTGCGCATCGTCGGCATGGCAGCGCGCGACGCGGGGCGCGACGTCACGCTCGTGCACCTCGGCGAGCAGGGGCCCGATCACCCGGTGCCCGCTTCCTTCCCGGAGGGGCGCTACCTCAAGTGCGCCTTCCTGCGCGTCTCGTGAGCGCAGCGACCGGGGCCCACAGCGCGCCCGCGCCCATCGCGACCCTGAGCGCAGCAGCGGCGCGCGCGGTCGTCGCGGTGGCGTTCGACATCGACGACACCGTGACGCGGAACGGTCGGCTCGAGCGCGACGCGTTCGACGCGCTCTGGGCGCTCTCTGACGCGGGCCTCGTGCTCATCGCGGCGACGGGGCGCCCGCTCGGCCTCTGCGACGTCGTCGCGCGTCAGTGGCCGGTGAACGCGGCGGTCGGGGAGAACGGCGGCGGCTGGGTCTGGCGCGACGCCGCGAGCGGCGCTCAGCGTGAGGCCTACGCGCAAGACGAGCGCGAGCGCGCGGCGGCGCAGGAGCGCTTCGCGGCGATCCGCGCGCGGGTCGCTCGAGACCTACCCGAGCTACGGCTCACCGACGATCACCGCGCCCGCCGCGTCGACCTCGCGTTCGACATCGGCGAATACGCGCGCGTCCCGGCCGAGCGGGTCGAGGCGCTGATGGCGCTGATCCGCGACGAGGGCGCGCGGGCCGTCGCGTCGAGCGTGCACGCGCACGCGTTCTTCGGCGACTACGACAAGGCGACGGGCATTCGCGCGGCGCTCGCGGCGGCGACGGGGCGCGCCATCGACGACGCCGCGGTGCTGTTCGTCGGGGACAGCGGCAACGACGCGGCAGCGTTCGCGGCGTTCCCGCGGACGGCCGCACCGAGCAACGTGGAGCGCTTCCTCCCAACGCTGCCCGTGCCGCCGCGCTTCGTCGCGCAGGCGAGTCACGGGGCCGGCTTCGCGGAGGTCGCGCGGACGCTCCTCGCACGGCGCGCGCATGGCTGAGGCTTCACGCAAGAGGCTCTCGACGCCGCTCGTGCTCGTCAGCGCGAGCTTGATGATCTCCGTCGGCGTCGTCGCGTTCATCTCCGTCCGCGACTCGCGCACGCCGGGGCGCCCGCGCGGCGCAGCGCCGCCGATCGTGCCGCGCGACGTGCCCATCGATCAGAGCACGCCCGAGCGCGCCGCAGAGTCGTGGCTCGACGCTTGGCGCACTCGCTCGCACGAGGTCGCGCTCCGCCTCAGCTCGGGCGTCGCGCGCGAGAAGGTCGCGGCGCGCCGTGACCGCGAAGAGCAGATGTCGCCCGAGGACCGCGCGCTCGGTGAGGCGGTGTGGAAGCAGCTCGCGGACACGCGCCTGCGCCTGCACATCAACGAGAGCGAGAACCTGCCCGGCGGGCGCATCGCGCTCCGCGGCAACGCGATCGGTGAGTGGATGGGCCGCCCTTACGTGCGGCGCATGGAGTTCACGCTGGAGAAGCGCGGCGCGGAGTGGACCGTCTGCGCGTATCGCTTCTTCGAGGACACCGACCTCGCGGGGGTCGACGGGACCCCCGGCGTGTTGCCCGATGGTGGCGAAGACCCGCGCGTGCCGGGCAAGCTCCCCGAGCGCCCGCCGCCGCCCTCCGACAGCGAGCTGAACGGACCCTGAGGAGCCGATGACCAAACCCCTGACGCCGAAAGAAGCGCGGCACGCGATCCTCGAAGCCGGCACGCGCGCGCACTACGAAGACGGCGCGTACTACGACCAGGCGTATCGTCGTCGGCGCGAGGACGTCGCGTTCTACGTCGAGGAGGCGACGCGCTCGCTCAAGCACGGCAAAGGCTCCGTGCTCGAGCTGGGCGCCGGCACGGGGCGCATCGCGATCTCGATGGCGCGCGCGGGCGCCGACGTCGTCTGCGTCGATCTCGTGCCCGCGATGCTCGAGCGCGCCGAGACGCGCGTCGCCAAAGAGCCCCGCGCGGTGCGCGAGCGGCTGACGTTCAAGCAGGGCGATATGCGCAGCGTGCGCCTGCGCAAGCGCTTCCCGCTCGTCGTCGCGCCGTTCAACACGTTCATGCACCTCTACGAGCTACGCGACGTCGAGCGCGCGCTCGCGACGGTGAAGGCGCACCTCGCGCCGCGCGGGCGCTTCGTCTTCGACGTGATGGTGCCCGACCCCGGCGCCCTCGCCCGCGATCCGATGCGCGTCTATCGCGCGCCCGCGATCCGCTGGCCGAGCGACGGCAAGAAGTACCGCTATGGCGAGACGTTTCACTACGACCCGATCCGCCAAGTGCAGCTCGTCACGATGATCTTCGAAGACCCGGACGACGCCGACAACACCTTCATCACGCCCCTCGCGCACCGGCAGTTCTTCCCCGCGGAGCTCGAGGCGCTGCTGCACTACAACGGCTTCAGCATCGAAGACCGCTTTGGCGACTTCGAGCGCGGGCCGCTGCTGCCCGACAGCGAGTCGCAGATCATCGTCGCGCGCGCGAGGGCGAAGTGACGCGCCTCGCGCTGCTCCTGACCGCGACGCTGCTCGCCGCGTGCGGAGGCGAGCCGCCGGTGACGACCCTCGGCGACGGCGGGCTGACGGGCGTCGTCGAGACGCGCCCCGACGCGGCGCCCATCGCGCCGGCGACCGAGTGCGTCGTGACCACGGGCGCCGCGCTGACGCTCGAGCCCGCGACGCACCTCACGCCGTGCACGGACGTCCACTACGACACGAGCCCGCCCTGCGAGGGCGCGCACTACTCGAGCTGGGCGGCGTTCGGCGTCTACTCCGCGCCCGTGCCCTGGGGCTATCTGGTCCACTCGATGGAGCACGGCTCGGTCGTCATCGAGTACGCCTGCGGCGCCGACTGCCCGGAGATGCCGTCGCGCCTCCGCGCCCTCTACGACTCGTATCCGGCCGACCCGCTCTGCGTGGGGACGAGCGCGCCCAACCGCCTGATCGTCGTGCCGGCGCCCGACCTCGACGTGCCGATCGCGGCGTCAGCGTGGGGCCAAGTCTACCGAGCGACCTGCCTCGACGAGCCCTCGCTGCGCGCCTTCATCGACGCGCACTACGCCCACGGCCCCGAGAACATCTGCCCAGCCGGCGTCGACGACTCACCCGGCTGGTGCGGCTGAGGCGACGACTCGCCGGGCTGGTGCGGCTGAGTCGACGCCTTCGAGCGCGCCCTCAGCGCGCCCCAGCCGCCGCCATCGCGAGCGCGTCCTCGACCATCTTGGCGTGCTCGCTCGGGTCCGCCCAGCGACGGCGCCCCTCCTCGGGCAGCAGGTCGATCGGGTCGAAGTAGTAGAACATCACGCCCGGCTTCACGCTCGGCGCGGTGTAGACGCTGATGCCCGTCGTGCGGTCGTAGTACTCGAACGAGTGCGCGTCGCGCTTGCCGCCGCCCTGCGGCGCGTCGACGACGAACGTCGGCGTGTTGAAGCCCGCCGTCGAGCCGCGCACGTGCTTCTCGAGGTAGATGGCCGTCTGCACCGTCGTGCGCAGCTCCTCGGTGCCCTGCACGAGGTCGTGCACATAGACGTAATACGGATGCACGTTGACGTACGCGAGGCGCCGCACGAGCAGCAGCATCGACTCGACGGTGTCGTTGACGCCGCGCTGCAGCACGCTCTGATTGCGCACCATCACGCCCTCCGAGTGCACACGCGCGAGCGAGCGCTGCGTGATCTCGGTGATCTCGTTCGCGTTGTTGAAGTGCGTGTGCAGCACGACGTCCTTGCCCATCGTGCGCCCGCGCTTGACGACGTGGATGAGCGCCTCGAACCACGCGTCGTCGGTGAGCAGCTTCTGCGGCATCACCGCGGGCCCCTTGGTCGCGAAGCGCAGCCGCCGCACGTGCGGGATCTCGAGCAAGGTGTCGCCGATCAGGCGGATCTGCTCGGCGCGCAGGTTCCAGGTGTCACCGCCGGAGACGACGATGTCCTCGAGCTCGGGGCGCGAGCGGATGTAGTCGAACGCGGCGCGCCAGCGCTCGGGGTTCGCCTTGAGCTGCACCTTCTCGACGTCCTCGGTGTCGGTGCCGACGGCGTAGCTGCGCGTGCAGAAGCGGCAGTAGACGGGGCAGGTGTCGAGCGCGAGGAACAGCGCCTTGTCTTGATAGCGGTGGGTCAAACCCGCGACGGGCGCGTCCGCTTGCTCGCCGAGCGAGTCGAGCCCGAGCTTCGGGTGATCGGGCAGGCGCGTCGAGGAACTGATGGCCAGGCCCCGTGCCTTGCCGGCGCGGATCTGCGTTGCGGCGCTCGACAGCGCGGTCGAAATGGTCGGTACGTGTCCGGCGATCAGGTCTGCCGCCGCAGGACCGCCGCCCTTGTAGGGAATGTGGGTCATGTCGAGGCCGGCGAGCTGCTTGAACACCTCGGCAACCAGGTGGCCGTGCGAACCGTTGCCGGGCGAACCGTAGCTGTACTTGCCCGGCGAGGCCTTGGCCAGCGCGACGAACTCCTTCAAGTCCT
>CAIUAC010000349.1 GCA_903896985.1 uncultured Sandaracinus sp. | reverse complement strand
GGGCGTCGCGAGCCCCTCCTCGAACGCGTCGAGCATGGAGTCGAGGTCGTCGTCGCGCTCCACGATCACGCTGCCGCTGCTCGACGCGCTCCCCGGAGCGTTCGGCGGGGGCGGAGTCGTCGGCGCGTTGTGCGTCGCCGCGGCCTTGCGCGTGAGCGACTCGATCAGCTCGCGGGGGATGTTCGCCACGCGCGTCGCCCCGACGTCGTCGTCGTCGGAGAACTCCGCGAAGGACCGCTCGAGCTCCTCGCCCGTCGGCACGCGCGTCGGCATCTCGTCGTCCATCGCGTCGAAGAGCGAGTCGCTGCCTGCCGCGGCGGGGATCGGCTTCCAGCCGACGTTCCCGCGCACGGGCGTGCGGTCAGCCTCGAGCGGCGGCCGCGCGGGAGGATCCGACGGCATCGGCGGCGGTGCGCTCAACGACGGCGGTCGATAGAGCTGTCGCGGCGCAGCGGGCGCCGGCGCATCAGCGGGCGCTTTTTGGGGCATCGGCGCGCTCTCTGCGCGCGCGGCACCCTGCTTGAGTCCGTCTTCCCAGTCGCCGAGTGCGTCCTCCCAGTCGAGGTCGAAGTCACCAGGCCCACCGCCGCTCTTCGGGTCGTTGCTCACGTCAGCCCCAGCTCGCGCCGCATCGCCAGCGCATCCGTCGAAGTCCAGAAGAGTACGAGGTCGCGTGCCTCGTCGTTGGCCCGCACCGCCGCGCGCGACACCCCAGCGCCGAGCACCGCCTCGAGCGCGGGCTGCGGCTCCGCCGCGAGCAGCAGCCCTGCGCGCAGCAGCGTGCGCCGCAGCGCACGACAGACTTGCTCGACGCTCTCACGGCGCCCATCGAGCGGACGCACGAGGTCGGGGATCGCCTTGCGCGAGCGCCGCGACAGCCCCTTGCCGAGCGTGCGCGCGGCCTCCTCGAGGCCCGCCAGCCCTGCCCCACCCGCGAGCGGCGACTCCGAGGCGACGGCGGCCGCGAACAGCATCCGTGGCCAGGTCGAGGGCTCGTGCGCGAGGAGCGCCGCGACGCCGAGGCGCTGCGCCATGCTGAGCTGCCCGACCCGGAATCGCCGCGCCGGACTGAGCGGCGCGCCGATGCCCGAGCCGACGACCCAGCTCGCGGGGTCACCCTCGCGCGGGATCAGCGCGACGAGCGCCGGGTCGCGACCGCCGACGTAGAAGTCCCCCGGCGGCAGCGCAAAGGCGCGGGCGAACACCTGCACCTCGTCGCGGATCGGGCTCGGGTCCTTCGGCCCGACGCGCTCGCCGCGACCGACGCCGTACTTGCCCGGTGCGAGCCCGTCGGTCTCGATCAGCGCCTCGCTGACCAGCGCCAAGACCTGCAGCACAGGCCCAGCGTCGCCCTCTGCCCGAAGCCGCGCGAACGACGCCTCCGGCAGGGCGCCCGTCGGCCGCTTGGTGCTCGGGCTCGGCAGCGCGCCGAGCGAGTTGGTCTCTGCCGGGGTCGCCTCACCGAGCGCCGCGAGCAAGGCGAGCACGGTGCGCTCGAGGGCGACGTCGCGGCGCCAGACCGCCGCGCGGCCGAGCTTGCGCAGCACCGCCGGATCGGTGGGATCGGCGGCGAGCTCCAGCCGGACGGCCTCTTCGAACTGCTTCGAGAGCCCGGCCCGCGCGCCGTCGTCGAGGAGCGCCGCGAGCAGATCCCCCGAAGTGACGTCGGTCGGCACGGCCTCGAGCGCCCGGCGCAGCGCAATCGCAGCGCCCGCGCGGTCGTCGAGCTTGTCGCGGTGCACCGCCGCCGCACGCCGCTCGAGGGTCGCGCGCGCCGCGCCGCTGGTCACCTCGGCGCCGCGCTGGAGCGACTCGATCATGGTCTCCCAGCGCGCCGCCCGCTCAGCGACGTCGGCCATCTTGGTGTAGAGCCCGACGTCCCCGAGCCCCGCCTCGGCCGCCGCGCGGAGCTCCGCGAGCGCCCCCTCGGGGTCGCGCAGCTTCGTCTCGAGGAAGTCCGCAGCGCCGAAGCGCGCGATCCGCTTCTGCGCGGGCGGCACATCCGCCTGGGCGAGCGCCCGCAGCGCGTCGACCGCGTCCGCGAAGCGCTCGAGCGAGACGGTCGTCTCGACCATCAGCGCGAGCCCGCCGACGTGCTCGCCCTCGAGCATCAGCAGGTTCTCGAGGGCACCGATGGCGCCATCGCGGTCCCCGAGCGAGCGCAGGATGCGCGCCATCTCGTAGAAGAGTCGCACGAGCTCGCGGTCGTCGTCCGTCGCGTCGATGCGCGCCTGCACGAGGTCGCGCAGGGCGTCGGCGTCGCCGCGCTCGGCGAGCAGATCGTGGAGGCGACCGTAGGCGATCGGGCGCGACATCCCGCCGACCTCGAGCGCGCTGCGGAGGTGCTTCACGGCCTCGTCGTCGCGGTCGGCGAAGCGGTCCATCAGCACCGCCGCCGCCTCCTCGAGCAGCTGCGCCGAGAAGTCGCCCGAGGTGTGGGCGGCGAGGATCTCGCACGCGTTGACGACGTCGTCCCACTCCTCCGCCTCGCGCGCCGCGACGCGCAGCGCTTCCCAAGCGGCGAGGTCCTCCGGGTCGGCGACGACCGCGTGCGAGAGCGTGGCGTAGGCGTCGGTGACCTGCCCCCAGGCGAGCTGAGCGCGGCCGAGCGCGCCCGCGAGCGCATGGTGCGGCGACGCGCCTGCACGTGCGCGCCGCGCCCCGAGCGCGCGGGCGCGCACTTCGGCGGAGGCCGCCGTGCCGGTCGTCTCTTCGAGCGCAAACGCCGCGGCGAGCG
>CAIUAC010000348.1 GCA_903896985.1 uncultured Sandaracinus sp. | reverse complement strand
GGCGGACGGTGCCGCCGAGCAAGCGCAGCGCCATCCACTTGGCTTGTCGACTCTGGTGCTCGAGCAGCACGGCGACATAGGCCTCTTGCGGTCGCGCGGATTTGGAGGCGCGAGCGTTGATTGCGTGCCGGTCGACAGCGGCGTTTGCGTCCGAGCGCGGCATGACCGCGAAGAGGAAGTCCGGCACTCGCGCGTGCAGGTCGTCGTCGACGAGGTCAGTCGGTAGTTGGCGCAGCGTGGGCCAATCGAGGGCAGCGCAGACGTCAGGCGGCAGCGCCCCGCGCAGCAGCGCGATCGCGCGCTCGGGCGTGCCGAACAGCACCTTCATCAACGCGTCGTGCGGCTGGACGTCGGCCATGTGGCGACGTCATCGGGCGGTGACCGCGGCGGTTGCGGCGGGGCTCGAGAGGACGGCGAATGGACGCCTACCGCCGCGCGGAGCGACTCACTTCTTGCCGAGCGTCTCGACGAGCGCTGTGTACGCGCGCGTCAGGCTCTGCGCGAGCTCGGTCGCCGCCTTGTGGCGCTCGGGATCGCCGAGGTGCTTGTCGGGGTGGTAGCGCTTCATCAGGTCGCGGTACGCCTTGCGCACCTCGTCGAGCGTCGCGCCCGGGCTCAGCTCGAGGTTCGCGTAGTACTGCGTCAGCTGCTGCTCCTGCGGCGAGCGCGGGGGCTCCTTCGCGGGGCTCGGCTTCGGCTCGTCCTTCGCCACGCGCTCGCGCGCCTCTTCGGCGTTGGCCTCCTCGGCGCTCGCGCCGCCGCTGCGCTTGGCTGCGCGCGCGCGGCGGCGACGGATCAGCTCCTCCTCGAGCTCAGAGTCCGAGAGCTCAGCGAGCGGCTTCTGCGTGCGTCCGAAGGTGCGGTCCGTGAGGCTCACGAGGGTCCCTCGGGCGAGCTGCGCAAAGCGATCGATCACGCCCACGAGGGTGCGCGCTCAGGGCTCAGCGGCCGCGCGCGGCACCGTGAGCAGCCGATCGATCAGGTGCTTCGAGTACTGGCTCAGCTCCGTGAAGACGACGCCCATCCCGGGCGGATCGCTCTCGACGCGGACGACCTCGCCGACGCCCTCGATCGTCTCGATGTCGTCCATGATCACCGTGAACTTCAGGTTCACCCGCGTGCCGACGGGGAGCGGCTGCTTGGACTTCACGAAGACGCCCGAGCGCGAGATGTTGGTCACGTACTCGTGGATGAACGCGTCGAAGGACTCGAACTCCTTGTTGATCGTGACGCGCTCTTCCAGGCGGCTCGCCTCTGCGGCGTCGAGCTCGGCCTGCGTCTCCCCGTCTTGGCCGGCGGGTCGCCCCGCCGACGCTGGCTTCGCTTGGTCAGGCACGTCACGCCCCCGCGAGGTCGAACTGCTCGATGTGATAATCGCGCTTCGGTTGTACCACGATCTGCCGAGTGAACCGCTTGGAGGCGATCTCGACGGCGGCCTTCTCCTCGCGCTGCAGCATGTCGCAGATCGCGGGGTGCGCGTTCACGACGATCTTGTAGCCGGGGAGGTTGTCCTTCTCGCGGCGGATCTGCCTGAGGATCTCGTGGCAGACGGTCGCCTTGCTCTGCAGGTGCCCGGTGCCGTCGCAGTAGAAGCACGGCTCGTTGAGCGTGCGACCGAGCGACTCGCGCGTGCGCTTGCGGGTCATCTCGACGAGCCCGAGCTCGCTGATGCGGACCGCCGTCGTCTTGGCCTTGTCGTGCTTCAGCACGTCGAGGAGCGTCTTGTAGACCTTCTCGCGGTGCGAGGCGCGCTCCATGTCGATGAAGTCGAGCACGATGAGCCCGCCGATGTTGCGGAAGCGCAGCTGGTAGGCGATCTCGTTCACGGCCTCCACGTTGGTCTGGAAGATCGTCTCCTCGACGTCCTTGCCCTTGCCGGTGAAGCGGCCGGTGTTGACGTCGATGGCGGTGAGCGCCTCGGCCTGATCGATGATCAGGTAGCCGCCCGAGGGCAGCGGGACCTTGCGCGACAAGGCGCGCGCGATCTCGTCCTCGATGCCGTACTCGTCGTAGATCGGCTCGGAGCCTGAGTAGTGCTCCACGTCGCCCGCGCGCTCGGGCATGAAGTCCTCGACGAACTTCACGAGGCGCTCGTGCTCCATCGGGCTGTCGATGACGAGCTTGGCGACGTCCTCGGTGAAGAGGTCGCGGGCGGCGCGCAGGATGACGTCGAGATCGTCATAGAGGAGCGCCGGCGCGCGCGAGGTCGTCTCGCGCTTCTTCATCGTCTCGTTCCAGGTCTTGACGAGGTAGCCGACGTCCGCCTTCAGCTGCTTCTTGGTCAGGCCCGCGGCGACGGTGCGCACGATCAGCCCGCCCTGCGGCGGCTTGAACGCCTCGATCGTCTCGCGGAGGCGCTTGCGCTCCTTCTCGTTGCCGATGCGCTTGCTGATGCCGATGTGCTCGACCGTCGGCATGTAGACGACGTAGCGCCCGGGCAGCGAGATATGGCTCGTGACGCGCGCGCCCTTGGTCGAGATCGGCCCCTTCGACACCTGGACGATGATCGACTGGCCCTCTTTCAGGACGTCCCGGATCGGAGTCTTGCGCGTGATGCGCTTCGACTTCTTCTTGTCGTCCTCCTCGTCGTCCTCGTCGGACTCGCCGGGGCTCGACGCCTCGAAGTCCTCCTCGGCGACGATGTCCTCTACGTGCAGGAACGCCGCGCGGTCGAGGCCGATGTCGACGAACGCCGCCTGCATACCGGGCAGTACGCGGGTGACCTTGCCGAGATAGATGTTGCCGACCGGGCTACGGTCGCGGGTGCGCTCGACGAAGAGCTCCGCGAGGATTCCGTTCTCGATCAGTGCGACGCGTGTTTCGCCAATGTCGACGTTGATGACGAGCGAGTTGTGGCCCATCCGAACCTGGAAGCTGTGGCCCGGGCGGGCACTCCGGGGCGCGCGCACGGACGGAATTGGAGCGACGCCGAGGCGTCACGAAATCTGCGTGAAGCGACCCGCCGCACGAGGCGGAGGCCGCGGAGGCCGAGGGGAACCCCAGGCCGGAACGAGGCCGAGGCAGAACCCAGGGCCGGAACGAAGCCGAGGGAAATCCTAGGCCGGAAAGAAGACGACTGGCCTCGTAGCCGAAGCCAGGCCGCAGCGTACACCGCACGGGGGCATGCGCGCCAGCGCGCTTTGCGCTTGCTCTCACTTCGGTGCCGAGCGCTTGCTCGCGGCTCGCCGCCGACAACCCGCGCTGCCTACCCCAACTCTTCAACCCACCGTCGCGCTCGAGCGCCCGCTTTTTCCAGCGCCCTCACCGCTTCCAGCGCCTCTCCCCCCGAGGGGAGAGGGCCGGGGGAGGGCGCGGTCACGGGCGCCGCGCTCCGAGCTCAGTTCGCTTCGAAGATCTTCTCGATCTCGGCGCGGACCTTCTCTTCGGGCTTGCGGCGCGCGACGGCGATCTCCTTGACGATCAAGGAGCGGGCGGTCTCGAGCATACGGCGCTCCCCGAACGACAGGCTCTTCTCCGCCTTGAGGCGGTAGAGGTCGCGCATGACCTCGGCGACATCGAAGACGCTGCCGGTCTTGATCTTGTCCATGAACCCGCGGTAGCGGCGGTTCCACGTCTGGTTGTCGAAGGCGACCGTCTGCTCCTTGAGGATCTCGAAGATCTCGCGGATCTCGGTCTCGGTGATCGGCGCGCGCAGCCCAACGGACTTGGCGTTGTTGACCGGGACCATGATCTTGCGGTCGGTGTCGAGGATTCGAAGGACGTAGAACTGCTGCCGGTTCCCGGCAATGTCCTTCTCTTCGATCGAGATCACCTCGGCCACTCCCTGCGCGGGATAGACGGCCTTGTCACCGACCTTGAAGAGCTTCTCGCTACGAGCCTGCATGGAAGGACTCCTCCACCGACCCCGGCGACGCACGAGGCGTTCCGAAGTCGCGCTTGACGCCCCGCCGGTCGACATGTCCGGTAGGACGGCCTCGAACCCTGCCCCGGTGATCCGTATTCCCGCGCGAGACCGTTTCTCGCGGAGAGCGGAAGCGCTGGGGAGCGCAGAAGCGGGCCGAGCGTACCGGACCGGGGAGGGGGAGTCCAGGCGAGACGCTCGTCTCGCCCGATCAGAACGCACAGCCTACTCAGGGAGCGGGCGTCGCGGGAGCCGGGGCCGGCGGGCCCTCGAGCGAGGAGAGGTCCGGCAGCTCGTCGAGGTTCGGGAGCAAGATGATCTCGATGCGTCGGTTCTGCGCGCGGCCCTCGGGGGTGTCGTTGGGGGCGACGGGCGCCATCTCGGCGCAGCCCGCGGCGGAGAGGCGGCTGCCCTCGAGCCCGCGCTCGATCATGAACTTCGTGACGGCGACGGCGCGCGAGGTCGAGAGCTCCCAGTTGGACGGGAAGCGGCGCGAGTGGATCGGCACGTTGTCCGTGTGTCCGGCGACCTGGAAGTCGCGGCCCGGGATCGTCTTGAGGACCTCGACGATCTCGCTGAGCGCAGCCTGACCCGCGTCCTTGAGGTCGGCTTCGCCCGACTCGAACAGGATGTTGTCCGGCAGCTCGACGACCATTCGGCCGCGCACGATGCGGACGCGCAGCCGGCCGCTGGCGATCATCGCGCGGAAGCGCTCGACCATCTGCCGGAACGTGGCGAGGCGCGCCTGCGCCTGGCGCTCGCGCTCCTGTAGCTCGGTCAGGGCGCGCTGGGTGCGGTCGAGGTCCGACTGCAGCCCCTGGACGTGGGACTGGAGCCCCTCGACGTTCTGGCCGAGGGCGCGCAGGCGCTCCGTCATGGCCTCGTTCGTCGCCGTCAGCTCCGTCAGGCGGCGGTCGAGCCCCTGCCGGGCCGTGTTCGCGTCCGCCAGCTGCTGCTCGAGCTCGTGAGCCCGGTTTTCAGCGGCGATCTGCGCCTCGGAGGGCCCGCAGCCCGCGCCCAAGAGCCCCACCGTGAGGAGCGCAAACGCTCCGACAGTTCCTACCGTCCCGACTCGAAGCATCGTCATCTCGTCACTCCTGGCTCGCCGCCTCCCCACGAGGCGAGCCGACCGTAGAGCGGCCCTTCCCGGGTGTCAACGCGATCAGCGGAGGGCTCCGGATCGTGCTTTCTCAACACTTCCGCGGGTCTGGATCGCCATATGTTTTTTTTGTGCGATTTCAGCTACTTGCAAATGTCGACGTTCACTCAGTGTCCAAAGAGCGCTAAGTTAGATATAAATTATGGTTGTTCCGGCTTGACAGGTGACGTGACGTGACAATACGGTTCACATCGTCTGGCATACACCGCCAGAGGAGGAAGACATCATGGCCAAGGCAAAGACCCCCGCGAAGAAGCCCGTAGCAGCGAAGAAGCCCGTAGCCGCCAAGAAGGCGCCCGCCAAGAAGGCCGCTCCGGCCAAGAAGGCGCCCGCCAAGAAGGCAGCCGTCAAGAAGGCGCCCGCCAAGAAGGCCGCCCCGGCCAAGAAGGCGCCCGCCAAGAAGGCCGCCCCCGCCAAGAAGCCGGCCGCCAAGAAGGCAGCCCCGGCCGCCAAGAAGGCAGCCCCGGCCGCCAAGAAGGCAGCCCCGGCCGCCAAGAAGGCGCCCGCGAAGAAGGCCGCCGCCAAGAAGCCCGCTGCCGGTCCGTTCGGCGACGTGCCGCCGGTCGCGAGCGCCTGATCACGCCGCTCGTTCGCGGAGTGTTCGGGTTCGTTCAGACTCTCGTGGGGTGACTTTGGCGACCCTCATGGTCGCCGAGGTTGGAACTGCGGCCCGCACGGCGCCCGGCAGGGGGTCGTGTCGGAGGATAGCGGAGGGGGCGGCACTGCTGGACAGCCATATGCTGAGCCAGCGGTGAGCCAGCGGGGTGCTGGCCGGTAGCTGTGGCCCAGCGAAAAGCTGGGTCGGCCGTGGGCCAGCGAGGTGCTGGCTCGGTCGCAAGTCAGCGAAGTGCTGGCTGGCAGCTGGTTTCGCCTCGCCCGTGGCGCTCGCTGGGTCATTTCCGCGAGTGCCTCGGGGCTCGGGCCAGTCCTCCAAGGACAGGACTGGGCGCACCGAGCGGTAAGACAAAAGATGGCGCGCAGGTCGCGGCCCCCATTAGGGTCAGACAGCGCGAGGGACGTCCCAGAGGCTTCGCCACTGGGACGTTCCTATTTGGGGCGCGACGAAGGCGCACCGCCTCCGGCGCGACGCCGGCGAGCTAGGTCAGCGACTCGCGCGCGAGCAGCCTGGCGAGGCGAGCCGACTCGAGGCGGAGGGCGAGCACTTTCTCGCGGTCGACGAGGACGGCGCCGGGCGCGGAGCCGCGCGGCTTGCGCACGTAGCGCCGCGGGGCGTGCTGCACCTCGACGAGCGGCTCACCGCGCGCGTCGCTGAAGTGGGCGGCGAGGGTCGCGGCGTCGAGCAGCAGCTCCGGCGGGCAGACCTCGCCGCGGGTCAGCGGGACCACGACGTGCGCGCCCGGAACGCCGCGCGCGTGGAGCCAGAGGTCCTGCGAGCGGGCGTGCCGGAGCGTGAGCGCGTCGTTGTCGGCGGCGCCGCGCCCGACGAGCACCGGGCGTTCGCCCGTCGCGAGAAAGCGGCGGTACGGGACGCGCTCCTCCGGGCGTGCGCGGCGCTTCTTCTCGGAGAGGTCCGCGCGCGCCGTCAGGGAGCTCTGCGCGCCGACGACGCCGAGCGCGTGCGCTTGGGAGGCGAGGGATCCGAGGGCGCGTTCGTCCATCGCGAGGGGCACGCGCTCGAGCAGAGCGGCGAGCTGTGCGCGCTCCTCGAGGGTGCGGGTGCGGCGCTCGCTCGCGATGCGCGCGCCGGTGTCGAGCTTGCGCGCGCGGACGAAGAGCTTCTGTGCGAGCTCGACCGCGGCGCGGGGACCGCTCGGTCGGCCGTGCTCGCGCGGGAGCGGAACGATGTGCACGACGGGCACCTCGGACGTCTCGTCGAGGAGCCGAACCTCGGTGGCGTCGTCCGCGACCTCGCGCGCGTGCGCGAGCAGCAGCAGATCG
>CAIUAC010000347.1 GCA_903896985.1 uncultured Sandaracinus sp. | reverse complement strand
GCGGCTCTGCGACTGCGCGGGCTGAGCCGCCTCGGCGAGCGTCGGGCGCGGCGCGGCCAGCGCGGCGTGCCAGGCGCGGCGGGCGCGACTCGAGGGCGCGGCTACACTCGCGGCGCCGATGGCCGAGACCCCTACCTCCGCTCCCGTCCTCCGTGATCTGCGCGCGCTCCTCGCGCTGCTCGAGCGCGAGCGCGAGCTCGTCACCATCGACGCGGAGGTCGATCCGACGCTCGAGCTCGCGGAGATTCACCGCCGCGTGATCGCCGCGCAGGGGCCCGCGCTGCTCTTTCGTCGGGTGAAGGGCTCGGCGTATCCCGTCGTCACCAACCTCTTCGGGACGACCCGGCGCGTCTCGCTCGCGTTCGGCGCGCGCCCGCAGGCGTTCGTGAGGCAGGCGGCGGCGCTCCCGCAGACGATGCTCCCGCCGACGCTCGGCAAGCTCTGGCAGCAGCGGGCGTTTCTCGCGCAGGGGCTCCGCATCGGGATGAAACGGCGGGGCAGCGGTCCCGTCACGCAGGTCGTGGACGAGCCGGCGCGCCTGAGCGAGCTGCCGTTCTTGAAGCTCTGGCCCGAGGACGGCGGGCACTTCGTCACGCTGCCGCTCGTCTACACGGAGCGCCCCGGACCGCGCGAGCCCGCGCACGGGGAGCACGTCGAGCACAACCTCGGCATGTACCGAGTGCAGCGCTACGACGACACGACGACGGGCATTCACTGGCAGATCAGCAAGGGCGGCGGCTTTCATCATCAGCTCGCGGAGGCGCGCGACGAGGCGCTCCCGCTCTCGATCACCGTGGGCGGTCCGCCCGCGCTGATCCTGAGCGCGATCGCGCCGCTCCCCGAGGGCGTGCCGGAGCTGATGCTCGCGTCCCTGCTGCTCGGCGAGAAGCTGCCCCTCGTCACCGACGCGCGCTCAGCACACCCGCTGATCAGCGGCGCAGAGTTCGTTTTGTCGGGGCGAGTCCCGCCGCGGCAGCGCCGACCTGAGGGGCCCTTTGGCGATCACTATGGCTATTACTCGCTGACGCACGACTATCCGGTGTTCGAGTGTCAGCGGGTGTTCCATCGCAAGGATGCCATTTGGCCTGCGACGGTCGTCGGCAAGCCGCGGCAAGAGGACTTCTTCATCGGCGAGTATCTGCAAGAGCTGTTGTCGCCGCTCTTTCCGCTCGTGATGCCGACGGTCAAGAAGCTCTGGTCGTATGGGGAGACGGGCTTTCACTCGCTGTCGGCGGTGGTCGTCAAAGAGCGCTATCCGCGGGAGGCGCTAGTCAGCGCGTTTCGAGTGCTCGGTGAGGGGCAGTTGTCCCTGACGAAGTTCCTGCTCGTCACGGACGCCGCCCTCGATCTGCGGGACTTCCGCGCGGTGTTCGAGCACGTGCTCGCGCGCGTCGCTTGGCCCACCGATCTCTACGTGTTCTCGAACTCGTCGATGGACACGCTCGACTACGCGGGGCCCGAGGTGAACAAGGGCAGCAAGGGAGTGATGCTCGGGGTCGGTCCCGCGATTCGCGAGCTGCCGCGCGCGTGGGAGGGGGCTCCGCCGGAGGGATTCGCGCAGGCGCGCGCGTTCTGTCCGGGCGCGCTCGTGGTGTCGGGGCCGCGGTATCCCGCGGGCGGGAGCGACGGCGCGCACGCGCGAGACGACGAGGCGGTGCAGCGCCTCGCGCGCGATCCGCGCGTCGCGGCTTGGCCGTTCGTCGCGCTGGTCGATGACGCGGCGAAGGCGACCTCGAGCGTGCCGTCGTTCTTGTGGACGGTGTTCACGCGCTTCGAGCCTGCGAACGATCTTCACGCGGCGAGCGTGCGCGTGAGTCGGCATCACCTCGCCTACGAGGGGCCGGTCGTGCTCGATGCGCGGATGAAGCCCTGGTATCCGAAGATCGTCGAGGCGGCGCCGGAGACGGAGGCGCTCGTCTCGCGCCGCTGGAGCGAGTACTTCCCGAACGGCGGCGTCGAGATGGGCGACGCGCGCGCGGCGGACGTCGTCGACGGCTGAGGCGGGCTAGCGGCGGCGCGTTGGCCGCGGCCTTCGTCGACCCGCGTGCGCGGGCGTCAGGGCTGCAGCGCGCTGATCTGCGCGGCGACGTCGTCGAGATCCCCGTTGCCCGGGTCGAGCGCGCGGGCCTCTGCGAGCGCGCGGGCGGCCCCCGCTGCGTCGCCTGACGCGACGAGCTCGCGCGCGCGGTCGAGGGCGTCCTTGGCAGCGTCGGCGCGCTGTCCGGTCGTGCGCGTATCGCCCGCGTCGAGGGCACCGCCGTCGAAGAGCGCGGCCGAGGCCGCGTCGGCCCCGGCGTCCACGACGAGCGCCGCATCGACGTGCGCGCCGGCGTCCTCCGGGCCGAGGTCGAGACCGGCGTCGAGCTCAGCGGCAGGAGCGGCGCCAGCCTCGGCGACGAGGGCAACGCCGGCATCGCTGAACGCGGGGAGGGCGACGTCGTTGGGATCGTCGCGCCCGAGCCACAACACGACCCCGATGCTGCCGAGCAAGCCGATCAGGATCACTGTCAGGAACACTGCGGCGGTCGCGCGCGTGTGCGCAGCAGGTGAGGGCGGTGCGGCGCCGACGCTGCTCTCGGTCGCAGAGGAGTCGCCGCTCTCGACCGCGCCGACGCTCGCGTACGCGGCGCGCACCTCGCGGGCGAAGTCCCCGCCGCTCGCGGGGCGGCGCGCGGCGTCCTTCGAGAGGCCGCGCATGATCACCTTGTCGACGGCGGGCGGGATCGCGGCGCTGCCACGCGCGACCGCGCTCGGCGGCGGCGGTTCGTCGTGCAGGACCTTGTGCGCGACCGCGATGGCCTCGTCGCCCGGGAAGGCGCGAGTGCCGCTGATCGTCTCGTAGAGGACGGCGGCGAACGAGAAGAGATCGGTGCGCGGGCCGTAGTCGCCGGAGCGGAGCGTCTCGGGCGCGGCGTAGCAAGGAGTGCCGAGGAACTGCCCTTCGCGCGTGAGCGCCGCGTCCGGCACGCGCGCGACGCCGAAGTCCGCGAGCTTGGCGCGCCCCTCGGGCGTGATCAGGAGATTGTCTGGCTTGATGTCGCGGTGGATGATCCGCGCCGCGTGCGCGATGTCGAGCGCGCGCCCGATCTGCTCGGCGAGCGCGACGACCGCGGCCGCCTCGAGCGGGCCGCGACCTTGCAGGATCTGCTTCAGGCTCGAGCCAGCGACGTACTCGAGCACGAGGAAGGGGCCAGCGTCCGGGTCGTCGCCGACGTCGTACACCGCGACGATGCTCGGGTGATGCAGGCGCGCTGAGGCGCGCGCTTCGTTCTTGAAGCGGTCGAGGTAGACCTGCTTCGCCTCGGGCGGCAGATCGTGTGTACGCACCGTCTTTACGGCGACGGCGCGCTCGAGGTCCGGGTCACGCCCGAGGAAGACATTGCCCATCGCGCCCGAGCCGATCAGGCGGTCGATCGTGTAACGACCGATGCGGCTCGGGACCTCGGCGCTCATGCGCGGCTGTGCTCGTGAGGGCTCACAGCCGGTGCAGTTTCACGGTGTTGGAGCCGCCCGAGGGCGGCCAGCCAGCGACGATGGCGAACGCGTCGCCGCGGACGCAGACCTTCTTGCGCACGAGCAGCGCGCAGGCGATGCGCAGCACTTCCTCGGAGTGCTCGGGCGGCACCTCGACGTGCGCCGAGACGCCCCACTCGAGCGCGAGGCGGGTGGCGACCTCGGGGCGCGGCGTGATCGCGATGATCGGCGCGCGGGGCCGATATTCGCTGAGCAGCCGCGCGGTGCTGCCGTCGCGCGTGAAGGTGACAATCGCCTTCAGTGGCAGCGCGCCCGCCATCAGGGTCGCGGCGCGCGCGGCGGCGTTCGCGAAGTCCCAGCCGCCCCAGTCTTCCTTCGTCAGCGTCACGCGCTCCGTCTGCACGCCCGCCTCGCCGGCGAGCCACGCGGTCTCTACCTCGTTGATGATCGCGGCCATCATGCGCACGGACTCGATGGGATAGGCGCCGGACGCCGTCTCGCCGCTCAGCATCACGGCGTCGGTCTGATCGAGGACGGCGTTCGCGACGTCGGCGGCCTCGGCGCGCGTCGGCGTCGGATTGCGGATCATCGAATCGAGCATTTGGGTGGCGGTGATGACGATCTTCCCGCGGTTATTGACCTCGCGGATGATTCGCTTTTGGATGATCGGCACCTTCTCGGAGCCCATCTCCACGCCGAGGTCGCCGCGGGCGACCATCGCGCCGTCCGCCTGATCGAGGATCGCGCCGAGGCACTCGATCGCCTCGGGCTTCTCGATCTTCGCGATCACGGGCTTGCCGCGCGCGAGCGCCTGCGCGCGCTTCACGTCCTCGGGCGTGCGCACGAACGAGAGCGCGACGTAGTCGACGTTGACGACGCTGACCGCGAACTCGAGGTCGACCTCGTCCTTCTCGGTGAGCGCGGGGGCGCTCAGCTTGGCGCCCGGCAGGTTCAGGCCCTTGTTGTTCGAGAGCGGGCCGCCGACGATCACGGTGCAGATGACGTCGGTGCCGCCCGTCACCTCGGCGACCTCGAGCGTGAGCAGGCCGTCGTCGAGCAAGACGCGGTCGCCTGGGACGACGTCCGTCGGCAGCGGCTTGTAGGTGACCGAGACGAGGTTCGCGTCCCCGGGGACCTCGCGCGTCGTCAGCGTGAACTTCGCGCCCGGCACGAGCGTGATCGGCCCGCCGGGGAAGCGCCCGACGCGCATCTTCGGCCCGGAGAGGTCGGCGAGCAGCGCGACGGGCTTGCCGAGCTCGGCGCTCGCTTGGCGCACATAGCCCGCGACGCGCGCGTGATCTTCGTGGCTGCCGTGCGAGAAGTTGAGCCGCGCGCAGTCCATGCCGGCTTCGATCAACTCGCGAATGCGCTCGAGGGTGCTCGAGGCGGGACCGAGGGTGCAGACGATCTTGCAGCGACGCATGGGGGGCTTTGTACCGCGGATCTGGCGCGGATCCCAAGGCTTTGCCACGATGCGCCGCGATGCCCCGACCCACGCTCCCCATGGTGCTCGTGCTTTGCGCGCTGCTGGCTTCGTCTTGCGCGTATCCGCGTCGGATGATCTCGCTGAACCCGGCGTCCGCGGACGACGGCGCGAGCAGCGCCGCGCCGCCTGACGTCTGGCGGCTGACGATCGTCGCCGCGGCGGTGCCGCCCGAGCAGCGCAGCGGCTTGCCGTGGGACGACGGCGATGGACCGGATGTCTATGTGCGCGTGCTGCGCGGCGGGACGGAGATCTTCCGGACGCCCGTGCTCGACAACACGACGGCGCCGGTGTGGAACGCGCAGCTCCCGACGAACGTCTCGCTCGCGCACGCGAGCGAGCTTCGCTTCGAGGTCTACGATTCGGACGGAATCTCGCGCGATCCGGTGGGGATCCTGCAGTCGAACGGGCTGCCCGACACCGCGCTGCCGGGCTCGGAGACGACGCTCCCGCTCGACTCACCCGGCGCGACGCTGCGCATCAAGGTCGAGCCGCCGCGCCCGCATCGCGGCGTGGGGATTCGCACCGTCGAGGAGCGCTCGGACGGGCTGCTGGTCATCGAGATGGAGCAGTTCTCGCCGGCCGGGCGCGCGGGCATCGCGGTCGGCGACCGCATCTTGAAGATCGCGGGGCGGAGCGTCGCAGACCTCGGCGGGCCCGCGGCGTCGAGCGCGCTCTCGCAGCTCGCCGGGCGGGGCGGAGCGCTGACGATCCTCACGTCGGACGGGGACACTCGCGAGGTGCAGCTCGATCAGGGCTTCACGTGGCTCGTGCTCTGAGGCGGCGCTTCACGCTCGCTGCGACCCTCTGCTCGACGCTCGCTCTCCTCGTCGCGACCGCACCTCCTCGCGCTCGAGCCGATGTGCAGGTCTCGGTTCGACTCGGCACAGGCGGCGGCGCGGCGTTCGTCCGCGGACTGCCGACCGATGGGCTGTTCGACGCGCACCTCGTCGCGGACCTCTCGTTCGGCCCGCGGCTCGCCGACACGGTGCGGGTCGGGCCCTCGCTCGAGCTGCGGACGAACGACCTGACGACGGCGGAGCTCACGCTCGGCGCGAGCGTGCTGCTGCCCGTCGTGCCGGCGCTGCCGCTCGTGCTGACGGCGGCGCTCGGCTACGCGTCGAGGCGCGACGACGGCACCGCGGCGGGCGCGCTCGACGGGGCGGATGGCGCGCTCGCGCTCGCGCGCGCGGCGTTCGGCTACCGGCCGTACAACTACCTCTCTCGCTACGGCTATGGGCTGCAGCTGTACGTGGATCTGCGCCGCAGCGTCACCGGGCCCGAGCGCTGGGAGGTGAGCGGCGGGCTCGAGGCGGACCTCGAATTCGTGTTCGTCATCCCCGTGCTCTTCGTCGTCACTTGGCTCCGCGGCGGCGATCCCGACGAGCCCGATGAGTGAGCGTGCTAGCGTCGCGCCCGTGCCGCGAGGTCTCCGCGTCGTCTCGCTCGTCCTCGTCGCGCTCGTGCTCGCGTTCGCCGGGCGTGCGGCGGCCGACGAGGGCGCGGGCGACGGACTCTACGGGCGCTTCGACGGCGACGTCTGGCTCGCGGCGGGGCTCGGCGCGGGCGCGGTCGTCGATCACGGCGCCGCCCGCGACGGGAGCACGCTCGAGCTGCGCGCGCGCTTTCTCGACAGCGTCGGGCCGTTCGCGTTCGCGCAGGCGGAGGGGCTCGCCGGGTCCGGCGCCGCGTGGAGCGTCGGCGGTGGGCTCGAGCTGCGGCCGCTGTTTCTCGCGCGCTTTCTGACGAACAACTCGCTCGGGCGCGAGTGGCTCGACGTGCTCGTCGACTCGCTCGGGCTGGAGCTTGGGGTCGTCGCGCTCTCACCGGCGCAGCGCGCGCAAGCGGCGCTCGTGTTCGGCGGCGGGCTCGAGGTGCCGCTCGTGCTCGGCGCCGTGCGGATCTCGCTGCGCCTCGGCGTGCGCTGGATGCACGCGGAGCATCTGCGAACCGGCGTGCAGAACGAGGTCAGCGTGCTCGGTGGGCTCGTCGTGAGCGCGCCGGTGGACGTCGGGCTCGCGTCCCGCGAGGGGCCGCGCGCGCTGCTCGAGTAACGTGCCGGGCGGCACTGCTGCTATGTTGCGGCCCATGTTCTGTCAGTCCTGCGGTGCGCAAAACGCGGTCGATGCGCGGTTCTGCAACATGTGCGGCGCGGGGCTCTCGCCTCAGAGCGCCGGCTCGACGCTCCGGTCCGCGGGGGGCGGTGCACCCGTCAGCCCTGCGCCCGTCAGCCCTGCGCCCGGCGGCAGTGTGCGCGTCGGCCAGGCGCCCGCGGGCCCGCCGCTCGGGCAGATGCCGAGCCCGTACGATCCGGGCGCGTCGAGCGTGTCGCTGCAGTCGATCGGCGTGCAGTCGTCCGCGCGCACCTGGGCGCTGATCGGCGGCATCGTCGTCGTCTTGCTCTTGCTCGGCGGTGTCGCCGGCTGGCTGACCAAGGGCGGCGAGGCGCCCGCCGCGCCGGTCGTGCCGCCGGACGCGATCGCTGCGCCGATGGAGATCGGCACGCCGACGGCCGTCGGTGAGGACCTGCCGAGCACCGAGCCGCCGCCCCGCGGGCTCGAGCCGCCGACGGGCGTGACGCCGCGCGGAGGCAGCGGACGGCGCGCGACGCCG
>CAIUAC010000346.1 GCA_903896985.1 uncultured Sandaracinus sp. | reverse complement strand
TTCTCCCGCGTGCAATTCACGCCCGACCTGATGCCCGCGGACATCCTCGGCACGACGGTGATCGACGAGGACGCGACGGGCCACAAGGAGTTCCAGTTTCGCCCGGGGCCCATCTTCGCGAACATCGTGCTCGCCGACGAGGTGAACCGCGCGACGCCGAAGACGCAGAGCGCGCTGCTCGAGGCGATGCAGGAGCACTCGGTCACGGTCGCCAAGACGACGCACGCGCTCGACCAGCCGTTCTTCGTGCTCGCGACCCAGAACCCGCTCGAGATGGAGGGCACGTATCCGCTGCCCGAGGCGCAGCTCGATCGCTTCCTGTTCAAGCTGCACGTCGAATTCCCCTCGCGCGAAGAGCTGCACACGATCCTCGACCGCACGACGGGCGCCGAGGTCCCGCAGATCAAGGCGGTGCTCAACCGAAAGCGCGTGCTCGAGCTGATGCGCGTCGTGCGCGACGTCGCGGTCGCGCGGCACGTACAGGACTACGCGATTCGCCTCGTCGAGGCGACCCACCCGCCGGCGCGCGGGCAGACCTCCGCGGGCCCCGAGCTCGTCCGCAAGTTCGTGCGCTTCGGCGCGAGCCCGCGCGGCGCGCAGTCGATCCTCGTCGCGGCGAAGATCCAGGCGCTCTTCGGAGGGCGCTTCGGCACCTCGGTCGACGACGTGCGCGCCGTCGCGAAGGCGGCGCTCCGACACCGAATGATCCTCAACTTCGAGGGCGAGGCAGAGGGCGTGCGCACCGATCAGGTGCTCGACGAGATCCTGCGCACGGTGCCCGAGACCGCGCCCAAGTCGGCGAAGACCTGAGGCGCTGAGTGTTCGGCTGGCTCCGACGCGGGAAGAGTTCGGCTGCTGCGGCCTCGTCGCCGACGGGCGCGCGCGAGGGCGACGACCTCTTCGACGACCTCTTCGACGAGCACTTCCAGGCGAAGCTCGAGATGCTCGCGCTCGCCGCGCGGCGGATGCATCAAGGGCGCACGCGCGCCGAGCGTCGCTCGAAGAAGACGGGCAGCGGCATCGAGTTCGCCGATCATCGCGAGTACTCGGCGGGCGACGACTTTCGCTACCTCGACTGGAACGTCTACGGGCGCTCCGGGCGCTTGCTGTTGCGCCTCTTCGAGGAGGAGGAGGACCTCTCCGTCTACGTGCTGCTCGACCGCTCGCGCTCGATGGCGTTCGGCGCTCCGCCCAAGCTCGACTACGCCAAGCGCCTCGCCGCCGCGCTCGCGTACATCTCGCTCGCGGGGCTCGATCGCGTGTCGCTCGTCACCTTCGACGACGCCCTGCGCGGGCGCCTGCCGCCGACGCGCGGCAAGAACCGCATCTTCACGGCGTTCAAGTTTCTCCGCGAGCAGCAAGCCGATGGGCCGACGGGCTTGGCGGACGCGATGCGCACCTTCGTCGCGCAGAACAAGCGGCGCGGCGTCGCCATCGTGATCAGCGACCTCTACGATCCGAAGGGCTTCGAGGACGGCATCAACGTCCTCCGTTTTCAGAAGTTCGAGACGCACGTCATCCAGGTGTTCGACCCGAGCGAGGTGCGCCCGCCGCTCCACGGCGACGTCCGCCTCGTCGACGAGGAGACCGGCGAAGCGCGAGAGATCACCGTCACGCCGCGCGTGCTCGACCGCTACGCGAAGGCGCACGACGCCTACCGCGCGCGCATCGAGCGCTTCTGCGCCGAGAAGCAGGTCGCGTACTACCCGGTCGAGACGAGCACGCCGTTCGACGAGGCGATTCTGCGCATCTTGCGGCGCGGCGGGATGCTCGGGTGAGCGCGTGATCGAGCTCGCGGGACTCTCGCTCGCGCAGGTGCTCACGGTGCTCGGCATCGTCGGCGCGCTCGTCGTCGCGCTCTATCTGCTCAAGCTGCGCAGGCGCCAAGTCGCGGTGCCGTTCGTGCGGCTCTGGGATCAGGTGCTCGCCGACGAGCGCACGACGCGGCTGTTTTCTCAGCTCAAGCGCCTGCTCTCGCTCCTGCTCGCGCTGCTGCTCGTCGCGCTCCTCGCGACCGCGCTCGGCGATCCGCGCTGGAAGGGCGCGCGCGCCGCGGGACGCAGCCTCGTCGTGCTCGTCGACGCGAGCGCGTCGATGCAGGCGACGGACGTGCGCCCTTCCCGCCTCGCGAAGGCGAAGGAAGAAGTGCGCAAGCTGCTCGACGGGCTCGGTCCAAACGACCGCGTGCTCCTCGCGCGCATGGAGGCGCAGACGACCCCCGTGTCGCCGATGACCGACGACGTCCCCGTGCTGCGCGAGGCGCTCGCGTCGATCACCCCGACGGAGGTCGCCGCGTCGCTGCCGGCGGGGCTGCGCTTCGCGCTCGATGTGCTGCGCGATCAGCCGCACCCAGAGGTCGTCGTCGTGTCGGACGGGCACCTCGGCGCCGCGCGTGACGACGAAGGCGAGGTCACGCTCGGCGACGTCGCGCTGCGCTACGTGAAGGTCGGGCGCGGGAAGCGCAACGTCGGGCTCACCGCGTTCAGCGTGCGCCGCTACCCGCTCGACAAGAGCCGCAGCGAGGTGCTCGTCGAGCTGCGCAACGCGGGGGACCGCGACGAGTCGGTCGAACTGACGCTGCTCGGCGACGGGCAGCCGATCGACGTGCAGCAACTTCACGTCGCCAAGGGCGAGCGGCTCTCCCGCATTTTTCAGGACATCTCGGGCGCGGACCGCACGCTCGAGGCGCGCCTCACGCTCTCCGGCGGCGCGCACGGCGACCAACCCGCGGACGACCGCGCCTACGCCCGTCTGCCCGAGCGACGCCGCGCGCGCGTGCTCTGCGTCACGCGCGGGAACCTGTATTTGCAGGCGGCGCTGCTGCTCGACGAGTACCTCGACGTGACCGAGATCGCGCCGGAGGCGTACCCGCCGAGCGGACGCTTCGACGTGCTCATCTTCGACGACTGGGTCCCGCCGACCTTGCCCGACGCGAGCGCCATTTATCTGCATCCACAGCCTGCACCGGGCGCGACGGGACCGCTCGAGGTGACCGGCACGATCGAGCGTCCGACCTTCGATCAGATCGACCGCCGACATCCGCTCACGCGCTGGACGGCGCTGCGCGACGTCAACGTCGCCGACGCGCTCGCGGTGCGCCTCGCGCCGGGTGACAAGGCCGTCGCGGGAGACGCGCGCGGACCGCTGATCGTCGCGGGTACGCGCGGCGGGCGGAAGTTCGTCGCGCTCACCTTCGACGTGCGGCGCAGCGATCTGCCGCTGCGCGTCGCTTGGCCGCTGCTGCTGCTCAACTCGATCGACTGGTTCGTCGAGGACGACGCCTCGTACCTCTCGAGCTATCGCACCGGCGAGACCTGGCACGTGCCGGTGCCCGCGGGCACGCGCGACGCGAGCGTGATCGAGCCGAGCGGCGACGTGCGTGCGGTCCCCGTCGTCGAGGGGCGCGCGATCGTCGCCGGCACGCGCGCGGGCTTCTACGAGCTGCGCACGCGGTCGACTGCGGGCAGCGCCGTCGAGCAGGTCTTCGCCGCCAACATGGCCGACGACGCGGAGCTCGATATCGCCCCCGCGCCGCGCCTCGTCGTCGGGGCGACGACCGCAGGGCGCGTCGTGCCGGGACGCGCCGGGCTCCGCGCAGAGCTGTGGCTCGCGCTGGTGCTCGCGGCGCTCGCGCTCCTCTGCGTCGAGTGGGTGACCTACCATCGCCGGGTGACCGTATGAAGCGCAGGCTCGCGCTCGAGGCGCTCCTGTTCGGCGCCCTCGCTGCGGGCGTCGCGGGGCTCGTCGCGTGGTACGTCGCCGCCGGTCCGCGTGAGCTCGTGCGCGGCGAGGACCGCTACACGCTGATCGCGCCGACGATGCTCTTCGCGCTCGCCGTC
>CAIUAC010000345.1 GCA_903896985.1 uncultured Sandaracinus sp. | reverse complement strand
TGACTCCTCGCCCGTCACATAGAGCGTCTTGGCCCCGCGCGCGGCGAGCCCAGCGAGCGCCTGCATCAGCAGCGTGGACTTCCCGATGCCGGGGTCCCCGCCGACCAGCACGACGCTGCCCCCGACGACCCCGCCGCCGAGCACGCGGTCGAGCTCACCGAGCCCGGTCAGGAGCCGCCGCGCGTCATCCGCGCGCACCTCCGAGAGCTTCGTCGGAGCGCGGTTCGCGTCCCCGCCGACGCGCGCGCTACCCGCCGACGCGCGCCCGCCGCCCGAGGACGCCGGGCGGGCGCGCTCCTCGGCGAGCGTCCCCCACGCCTGACACTGTGGACAACGCCCCAGCCAGCGGGGCGACGAGGCCCCGCAAGCCGTACACACATAGACCGTCTGCGCCTTCTTGCTCATGCGCGAGTGCTCGGCCCTCGAGCGAGCGAGTTGCTAGAACTGCACGCCGAGGATGAGGCGGATCATCTGCGCGTTCTTGAGCGCCGGATTGCCCGTCGAGACCTCGGTCGTGCTGCCGTTCGACAGATAGCCGAGGCCCTGCATCGGGAAGAGCAGGCCGAACTGCGCCATCGCGTAGAAGCCGTCGAGGATCTCGGGGCCGTCCTCGCTGCGGTAGTAGAGCGACGCGTCGACCTCGACGCCGAGATCTGCGCTGTTGCCCCAGGTCTGCACGGGCGCCGACGCGCGGCTGTAGACGAGATCGACGCGCCCACCGAGCAGCTGCCCGAAGTCGCCACGGATGAAGTCGTAGCTGACGCCCGGGCGGAAGTAGTACGCGCCGCTGATCTGGCGAAGGATGGAGCGCCAGAGGATCAGGTCGACCCGGTAATTCGGGTGAAAGCGGAAGGTCGAGATGGCGCCGTCGCGGCCAGGAGCGCGCGCTGTCGAGTCGACGAGTGCGCCGAGACCGTCGTTGCCCGCCTCCGAGTCGCCGCTCGCGAAGCCCCCGTTGAGGTGGAACGCCAGCTTGTCGTCGAGCAGGCGGAACTCGCCGTCGAAGGTCGCGCCCCACTGCGCGATGTTGAGGTTGGCGCCTGCATAGGCGCCCGTCGTGCCCGTGCCGACGCCGTTGTTGACGTTGCCGATGCTGCCGAGCACCGCCGCGCCCTCGAACTCGAGCCGCAGCTTGCCGACGAGGAGCTGCGCCCAGACGTCCGGGACCCACTGCTCCGAGCGGCGACGCACGAGGTACGGGTCGAGGTCGGTGCTGTGCGCGGTGCTCGCCGCGCCGCCCGCGTCGGCGACGCGCCGATCGCTCGAGAGGAGCTGATAGCGATAGAGGAGGAACGCGCCCGCGTTGAGCACGAGGTCCCCGCGCGCGAGCGCAGCAGACTGCTCTTCCGCCGTCGAGCGGCGCGCGACGGAGAACATGTACTGAGTCGCGTCGTCGCGCTGCGCGGGGTCGTAGGGGACCGCGTAGTCCGACACGCTGCCGTCGGCGTTCGCGCGGAGCCGACCGATGACGCCCGAACTCGAGAAGTCGTAGGCGGCCATCAAATAAAGCCCAGCGAGCTTCGTGATGGCCATCAAACGATCGACATCGGTCGAGTAGTCGCCGTCGAAGTCGTCGCCCGCGTTGGCGACCATGCCGAGGCCCCAGTTCCAGCCCATGCGTCCGAAGCGCAGCTCGCCGAGCGTCCGATTGCGGACCTCCGCCCACGCGCGGCGCGCGATGACGGTATCCGTGAGGCCGCTCCCCGAGGACGACGAGGGCAGCGCGGTCGAGCCGAACGAACCGAAGCTCGAGAACGGCGAGCGGCTCCCGTCGCCGCCGATGATCGAGTCGGGCGTGGAGCCGAGGACGACGTTGTCGAAGACGTCGAGCCACATCTTGATGCGGACGTCGTCGCTGAGGTTGAACTGCGGCATCAAGCGAAGCCGCATATTCGTCGTCGCGAGCGCCGCCGTGTCGCACTCGGTCGACGAGCAGCCGCCTGCGACCGACACGCGCCGCTCGACGGGGACCCAGTTGTCGAAGGGCGTGTACGCGCCGCCGGTCGCCTCGGACCAGGGCCGGCCGACGTTGAACGTGTCGTCGAGCTCGCCACGGGCGCGGAAGTAGCCGTGGAGCGTCAGGATCGACTGCGGCGCGGTCCAGCCGTCCGGCGTCGAAGGATCGCTCTGCGACTCGGCTCCGCCGTGCGCGAGGCGGGCTTCGTCGTCCTCCGGGGCGAGCAGGGGCTGGTCCCCTGGCTCCGTGGTCGGCGGGGCGTCCGAGTCGGCTTCTGCGTCGCCTTCCGCGTCCGCGGCGGGACCTGCCGAGGTCGTGCCGCTGAGGTCCGGCGCCTCGAGGGTCGGGGCGCGCAGCTGAACCTGGTCGTCGCCCTCCTCGTCGGCTTCGGCGTCTTCCTCGTCCGCGACGGGTTCGGGCGCGCGCACTCCAGCATCGGGGGCGGGGCGCGGGCGGGGCTGGGCGGCGGCGGGCGCGGCCATGAAGGCCAGCGCGACCACGCAATTCACGAGGAGAAATCGACGCATTGCGGCCCGGTCTTACACGCGGCCCCCGCGTGGGTCAACGTGAGCGTGCGGAGGGCTCGGCGCGCTCGTCGGTGGAGAATCGCTCGCTCTCACCTTGACGCGCACCGCTCCGGGCGACTACCACGGCTCGAAATCGTGTCCTCTGCCCTCCGCCTTGTCCCACTCGGTGGCCTCGGGGAGATCGGGATGAACTGTATGGCGGTCGAGACTGACGACTCGATCGTCGTGCTCGACTGCGGCGTGATGTTCCCGGAACGGGGCCTCGGCGTCGACGTCATTCACCCCGACTTCTCGTACCTCCTCGAGCGCCGCCACCTCGTTCGCGCGATCGTCCTCACCCACGGGCACGAGGACCACATCGGTGCCGTGCCGTACTTGCTACGGCACCTCGACGTCCCCGTGTACGGCCCGCCATACGCGCTCGCGCTCGTCCGCGAGCGTCTGCGCGAGCACGAGCTGCTCGATGGCGCGAAGCTCATCGCGACGCGCCCACGCGCCCGCTACGTCGCAGGCTCGATCGACTTCGAGCCCGTGCGCGTCACGCACTCCATCGCCGACGCGACCGCCCTCGCCTTCCGCACGCCGGCGGGCCT
>CAIUAC010000344.1 GCA_903896985.1 uncultured Sandaracinus sp. | reverse complement strand
GCCTTGACCGGCCCTCCCAAATTCGCTAAAGGTTCCGCGCTCTGCGGGCATAGCTCAGTTGGTAGAGCGTCAGCTTCCCCAGCTGAATGTCGTCGGTTCGAATCCGATTGCCCGCTCCGATGGGTTGCTGGTCGCTGGCGCGTTACCCAACGCGCCGCGCCGTCGACTCCACAGTTGCTCTCGCCACGGCGGCGCTTTCACCCGGCGCTGCTCTCGCCCGGCGGAGCACCCGCTGCGTACGCGGCAGGGAGGCGCGCTCAGCGGACCGCTGCTGCGATCGTGAATTCCCACGCGCAGTACCAATTGCCCGTGGGCTCATCTGGCGGGCAGGTGATGCAGCGCGTCTCGATTCGCGGGTCGATGGTGTGGGCGAAGCCCGTGTATTCGACGAGTCCCACCGACTTGCAGGGGAAGTCCGCGAGACCTTTGCGTCGTCGCGTGGACTGGACTCGGCAGTCGTTCATCCGGAAGACGGCGCGGTGCTCGGTCACCTCGACGGCCTCCTGCGCGTTCAGGCGCGCGTAGAGGCGGTGCTGCAGGCACTCGATCAGCGCAGGGATTCCTCCGCCCGGGGCGAGCCCGAGGCGCGCCAAGATTCGCGTCGCCTCGATGACGGTGAAGCGCTCCCAGGCGGCGCGGTCGGCCTCGATCGCCGCGTCCATCCCGTGCGCGGCGTCCACCGCTTGAAACCAGAGTCCGTCGTGCGCGAGCCAGTTCTTGGCGTCGTCGAGGACGATGGCGATCAGCTGCTCTTTGGTCAGGTCCTGAAGCACTCGGAGCCCAGGCGGGTCGCTGCGGTCTGTCGTCATCGTTCCTCGAAGTAGGCAGTCGCTGGCTGCGATGCTCGGGTTTCAGGCAGTCGCCTCGTCGCGCGCGACGCTCGGGTATGGCGCACTCTGCTCGTCACTTCCGCCCTGCGAAACTCAGCCATTCTCGAGGTCGAAGCCGCCCTCGGCCACCATGCTCAGATATCCGCCCGTCACGTTGGCGACGTTCGTGAAGCCGAGTCCCTTCAGCGTGCGTACGGCCAAGTGTCCGCGGAAGCCGACGCGGCAATGCGCGATGATGCGCCGGTCCCGCGGAAGGCTCTCGTGCTCGAAGCGGAGCCCGTCGACAGGCAGGTGAACGGCGCCCTTCAGGTGCGACTTCGAGTACTCGCCGAGCGTCCGCACATCGAGCACGAGCGGGGGAGTCGGCGAGGCGAGCTCGGCTTTGAGCTGCGCGGCGGTGACGAGCGGGCTGTCCCCGGAGAGGTCGTTGAGTCCGACGAACGCGACGAGGTTGACGGGGTCGTTCGCGGAGGAGTACGGCGGCGCGTACGCGAGGTCGAGCTCCGCGAGATCCTCCAGCGTCAGCTTGCCCTGGAGGGCAGTCGCCAGGACGTCGATGCGCTTGTCGACTCCCTCGTGGCCGAAGGCCTGCGCGCCGAGCAAGCGGGCGCTCTTGCGCTCGTAGACGAGCTGGAGCGTGAGCTCCTTGGCCCCCGGGTAATACCCCGCATGATGGTCCTTGTGCACGATCGCGACGCCGACCTCGAGGCCCGCTTCACGGGCGGCCTTCTCCGTGAGTCCCGTCGAGCCAGCCGTCGCCTCAAACACCTTGACGACGCTCGTGCCGAGCGCGCCTGTGTAGCGCATACGGCGCCCGAGCGCGTTCGAGGCGGCGATGCGTCCCTGTCGATTGGCGGGCCCCGCGAGCGGGATACGGACCTTGCGCCCGGAGACCTTCTGCAGCACCTCCAACATATCGCCAGCGGCGTAGACGTCGGGATCCGACGTGCGCATGTACTCATCGACGAGCAGCGCGCCGGACGCACCTAGCTCGAGCCCTGCTGCGCGCGCGAGCGTGAGCTCCGGCCGCACGCCGACCGAGAAGAGCACGAGGTCGGCGGGGATGCGTCGCCCGTCCGAGAGCTCCACCGTCCGCTCGTCACCATGGACGGCCTTGACGCCGACTGCGGTGACGACGTTCACGCCGTGCGCCTCGAGCTCGTGCGCGATGGCGACGCCGAACGCGCGGTCCATCACGCCCATCACCGTCGGCAGGAGCTCGACGACCGTCGTCGCGAGCCCGCGCTGCCGGAACGCCTCGGCCATCTCGAGGCCGATGAAGCCGCCGCCGACGACGACCGCCGTGGCCGGCTGGGCCGACTGCAGATATTCCTGCAGGCGATCGGTGTCGGGCACGGTCCAGAGCTTGAAGACGTTCGCGGCGTCCGCGCCCGGCAGCGGCGGCATGATCGGATTGCCGCCTTGGGCGAGGATCAGCTTGTCGTAGGGGAGCCAGCGCTCGCCCTCCGGGCCGAGCACGCGCACGCGCTTGCCGGCGCGGTCGAGCTCCAGCGCCTCGGTGCGGACGTGCACCTTGATGTTGTAGCGGGCGTCGAAGCCCTCGGGCGTCTGCAGCAGCAGCTGCGAGCGCTTCTTGATGTCACCCGAGATGAAGTACGGCAGGCCGCAATTTGCGTAGGAAACGTAGGGGCCGCGCTCGAGCACGGTGATCTCGGCGTGCTCGTCGAGTCGTCGCGCGCGGGCGGCCGCCGTCGCCCCACCAGCTACCCCACCGATGATCAGCACTCGTGTCGTCATGGTGCGTTAGAGCCTGCCACGCTTCCGATGGGTTCGGAGGCCCGAGTCGATCCCGGGCCCGTGACGTACCGCGCTCAATGCGCGCGTTGGCGGTGCGCGCGACCTGCTGCGCGAGGGGACGG
>CAIUAC010000343.1 GCA_903896985.1 uncultured Sandaracinus sp. | reverse complement strand
TGCGCCCGACGCGCCAGATCCGCGTGCCGCGCGCGCCGAGCGTGCCGCCGCCTCCAGGGCACGGGCACGCGCTCGACCTCATCGACCGCAGCAGGCCGTCCTTGCAGCACCTCGACATGAGCGGCGAGATGAACGACCGCTTCGCGCTCGGCGACTTCACCGGGGCGCTCTTCGTCGCCGAGCTTCTGCTCGGGCGCGATCCGGAGAACTCCGTCGCGCTCGTGTGCGCTGCGGCCTCCCGCGAGCGGCTCGAGCATCTGTACTCGTCGCGCATCGGCGCGCTGACGCGCGTGCCGATCGTCGCCGTCCGGGAGAACGACATCCGCTGGCTCGGGCTCGATCATCGCGCGGGCTTTCTGCTCTCGCGCATCGACGGCGCGGCGACGCTCGAGGAGGTCCTCGACATCAGCGGGATGCCTCGCCTCGAGGCGCTCAAGACGTTCGTCGAGCTCTACGAAGCCGGCGCGATTCGCTTCGGCAGGTAGCGCCGGGGGCCGCCTCTTGCGGCTGCGCTGCGGCCGCACTAGCCTTGGCCGTTCAGTGCCTCCAAGTATGCTCGTCGTCGCAGGTGTGCCCGGGCTCCTGCTGCTCGGCGCCGTTTATTCAGCCGTAGATGCTGCCCTCCTCGAGCTCGGAGACGTGCCCGCGCGCGCCGTCCGGGATGAGGGCGGAGACCTCGCCGGGACGGCCGCGCGCCTCCTCGACCGCGAAGAGGCGATCCGCGCGCGCTTGCTCGCCGGGCGCGTCGTCTGCATCTGCTTCGCGGCGATGCTCACCGCAGACGTCGCCGCCCCGCACGGGCTCTCGGCGCTGGTCGGCGCGACGCTCGGCGTCGTGCTCTTCTACGGCGCGCTCGTCGAGGTGCTGAGCACGCTCACGCGCAAGTACGCGCTGCGCTTCGCCTTGCCGCTGCTCAAGTGGTTTCGCCCGCTCGAGCTGTTGATGGTGCCGATCGCGGTGCCGCTCGCGTGGATCGCGGCGCTCGTCGACCGGCTGATCCCCGCGCCGCGCCATCAGAGCGCAGCGCACGCCGAGAAGATGGTCGACCTCGAGGTCGAGAGCGTCATCGACCAGGCGGAGGAGAGCGGCTCGATCCTGTCGTCGCACGCGGACCTGCTGCGCGGCGTGCTCGAGTTCAAGGACACCGTCGCGCGCGAGATCATGGTGCCGCGGACGCAGGTCGTCGCGATCGAGCGCGAGACGCCGTTCGAGAAGGTGCTCGACCTCGTCAAGGACGCCGGCCACAGCCGCTATCCGGTCTACCGCGGGCGCCCGGATCAGGTCGTCGGCGTGCTCTACGCGAAGGATCTCTTTCAGCTCGAGCGCGCGGGCACGACGCGGGCGAACGGCTCCATCGCGGCGCTCGTGCGCACGCCGGTCTTCTTCGTCGCCGAGACGCAGAAGATCGGGGACTTGCTGCGGCAGATGCAGGCGAAGCGCGTGCACCTCGCCATCGTCGTCGACGAGTTCGGCGGGACGGCGGGCATCGTGACGCTCGAGGACATCCTCGAGGAGATCGTCGGCGAGATCCGCGACGAGCACGACACCGACGAGCCGCGCGTCGAGCAGATCGCGCCGGGGCGCTACCTCGTCGACGCGACGCTCTCCATCTACGACATGCAGGACGCGATCGGCGTCGAGCTACCCGAGGCGGAGGGCGAGTACGACTCGGTCGGTGGGCTCGTCGTCGACAAGGCGGGGCGCGTGCCCGCAGAGAACGAGACCATCACCGTCGGGGAGCTCGACATCATCGTGCGCGACGCGGACCGTCGGCGCGTGCGTCGGGTCGAGGTCGTGCGCCGCGTGAAGGACGAGCCGAGCGAGCCGCCGACGTCGCAGGCGGCTGCGCAGTAGTCCGCAGCGGCGCAGAGCCGCGGCGGTGCGGCTCAGTATTCGACGAACGCCTGCTCGAC
>CAIUAC010000342.1 GCA_903896985.1 uncultured Sandaracinus sp. | reverse complement strand
GGCGAGGGCGAGGGCGAGGGTGGCGGAGAGCGCCTCGGTGCCGTCGACGCGGCGCGCCTCGGTGGGGACGAGCATGGCGCCGCCGGGGGCGTCTTCGAGGGCGGCCTTGGCGAGGGCGAACATCGCGAGGCCGTGGCCGTCGCGGGGATCGGCCACGAGGAGCGCGGCCGCCGCGCGCGCGAGCAGAGAGGGCTCGCCGCGCTCGGTGCGCAGCTTGCCGCGGAGCTGCGTGCGGAGGCCGACGAGGTAGGCAGAGACGGGGTCGCTCGCCGACGCCTCCTCGTCGATGGGGTCGAGCGTGCCGCCGGTCGCGAGGGCCGCGAGCGTGACGGCGGCGGTGCGGAGCTGCGCGCCTTCGCCGTCGAGATCGTCGAAGCCGGCGCCGGACCCGAGCGCGCCGATCGCGCGGACGCGGGCGCTCTCGGCGGCTTCGTCTTCGACGCCGAGCGTCGCGAGGGCGAGCACCGCGGCGGCCGTCGAGACCGCGGGCGCGTCCCCGCTGACGACGCCGCCGGGCTCTTGCGCGGCCAGCAGCCGAGCGCGCAGCGCAGGAGAGATCGCGCGGCCCGCGAGCGCCGTGGACCAAGCGACGAGCGCGGGATCGTGCAGGCGCGCCTCGGCGAGGTCGGGGTCGTCGGCGAGCGCGACGGGCGCGAGGAGCACGAGGCGCGCGTCGGGGCGCGTGACGCCCGCGGGGACCTCGAGATCGGCGAGCCAAGGGGCGCCCGCGCGCGCGACGCCGGTGGCGCGGCGTCGGATGGGGTGCCGACCTTCATCGGCGGCGAGGGCTTGTTCGAGCGTGCGCGCGGGGACCGACGCCGCGCCGCCGACGGCGCGCGTGCCGAGGACGAGACGCAGCGGGCCCGTGACCGCGCGCTGCGCGGTGATCGACACGCTGAGCTCGGCGGACTGCTCCTTCGGCACGGTGAGCTCCGCGGGCGCGTCGAGGGTGACGCCGTCGGGCCCGACGACGCTGACGGTGTAGCGCGCGTCGCCGCCGTGCTCCGACGCCGGGCGCGCGTCGGTGATCACGAGCGAGGCGGTGATGCGCTCACCGACGCGGACGCGCTCCGGCAGCGTGCCGGCGACGAGCACGGGCGCGCCCGCGGGCGCCTCGCCGAGCGCCACCGAGGTGAAGCCGTCGCGCGTCACGGTGACGGCGACCGCGCCCCAGGTGCGCGGCTCGTCGTCGAGCGCGAGCGGCACGACGCCGCCCGCCGCGGGGAGGGTGCGCACGGGGCTGCCGGCGCCGTCGCCGGGGAGGTTCGGGCGCCGCAGGGCGAGCGCGAAGGCGTCGGGCTCGAGCACGGACGGCAGCTCGTTCCACGCGTCGCGGAGCGCCGAGGAGGGCGCGCTCTCGGCTTGCGACGGGATGCCGCCGACGCCGACGCCGAAGGTGCCGGCCGCGCGGTCCATCGTCGCGCGACCGAGCTCGCCGCCGCGCAGGCGCGCGACGAGCGCAGCCTCACCGACGGCCTCGGAGTAGACGCCGCCCGCCGGGAGCACGGCGGCGGTCGGGTCCCACACATCGTCGCCCGTGCCGAAGCGAGTGTCGGGGCCCGCGGAGACGACCTCGTAGCCCGCGACGGGCACGAGCTGCGTGAAGCGCGAGCGCCCGCCCGCCGCGGGGCGCAGCTCGAACGGCGTGCCCCACGCGTCGACGAGGCCGCGCGTGTCGACCTGCCCGCGGGACGGCACATAGACCTGCCCGACGCGCTTCAGCCACTCGCTCGGATCGCCGCGCACGGCCCAGCGCAGGTCGAGGGCGGACTGCTGCACGAGCTGCCGCAGCGCGAGCATCAGCGTGAACAGGCGCTTGCGCGTGATGCGCCGCGCGACGTTGTCGTAGGTGAACGACGCGTCGAGCGTGCGGAGCGAGTCGATGGTCAGCGCCTCGCCGCCGAGGCCCGTCGCGCCGGCGTCGCCGAGCGCCTCGCCGCGCACGGAGTCGAGCACGAGCGTGTTGAAGTCCCAGCCGCGCGCCGTGCGCACGGCGACGTCGTCTGCGCGACCGGGGACGGCCGCGTCGACGGCGGTCTCGAGCGCGCGGAAGAGGAGCGCGAGCCGGCCGCCGACGAAGCGCGCGCGGGCGCGCCACGGATCGCGGAGCAGGCCGAGCGTCTCAGGCGCGTCGGGCGCGGGGACGGCGACGTGCTCGCTGCCGCGGAGCACGGCGGGCGCGCCGACG
>CAIUAC010000341.1 GCA_903896985.1 uncultured Sandaracinus sp. | reverse complement strand
TCGTCCCGAAGCCGCGCCGCCCGACCAAGCCGAGCCGCGGCTCGAAGGAGCGCCGCCTCGAGGGCAAGCGGCACGACGCGCGCACGAAGGCTGGGCGCGGCAAGGTCGGCGACGACTGACGCGCTCAGCGCGCGCGCGCAACGGGCTGCGTTCTTGCGGCCTCGTCCGCCGCGGCGAGGGCGCGGGCGGCCAGCGCGCGCTGACCGTGCCCGACGAGCGTGTCGAGGCTGCCGACGTCGAGGATCAGCGCGACGCTGCCGTCGCCGAGGATCGTCGCGCCTTGGAACATGGTCAGTTTGTCGAGCCCCGCGCTCAGCGGCTTGACGATCACGTCGATCTCCGCGACGAGCCGATCGACGAGCACGGCGAGGTCACCGCTGCGCGTCGAGACGATCACGGCGTTCGACTCCTCCGCCGTCATCAGGGTGCCGTCGGCGCTCTCTGCCTCGAGCCCGAGCAGCCTCGCGAGCGAGAAGATCGGGCAGATCGCGCCGCGAATGCTCGTCATCGCCATGCCGCGGAAGTGCCGCACCTGCTCGCGCCGGAGCTTGACCATCTCGCGCACGCCCTCGATCGGGAGCACGTACTGCTCGGTCCCGCACTCGATCAGCATGCCCTTCGAGACCATCAGGCTCGACGGCAGCTTGATCGACATCACGCTGCCCTTCCCGAGCTCGCTCGAGAGCGCGATGGTCCCGTGCAGCTGACGGATGTTGCTCTGCACGACGTCCATGCCGACGCCGCGCCCGGAGACGTCGGTGACCTTCTCCGCCGTCGAAAAGCCCGGCAAGAAGATCAGCTCGAGCGCGGCTTGGTCCGACATCGCCGCGAGCTCGACGTCGGAGAAGAGCCCCTTCTCGAGCGCCTTGGCGCGGAGGCGCTTCGGGTCCATGCCGCGGCCGTCGTCGCTGATGCGGATGATGACGTTGCTGCCCTCCTTGAGGACCTCGAGCGCCACTGTCCCCTGCTCGGGCTTGCCCACGGCCAGGCGCTGCCCGGGGAGCTCGATCCCGTGGTCGACGGCGTTGCGCACCAAGTGCACGAGCGGGTCGCCGATCTGCTCGAGCACGGTCTTGTCGAGCTCGGTGTCGTCGCCCGAGATGATCAGCTGCACCTGCTTGCTCTCGCTGCGCGCGAGGTCGCGGATCATGCGCGGGAAGCGCTGGAACGCGGCCCGAATCGGCATCATGCGGATCTGCCGCATCGCGTTCTGCAGGTCGTCCGCGATGTGCGCGATGCGCGCGACGGTCTCGTTGATCTCCTTGCTCACCTGCCGGTCGGAGCTGCGCACCCGCGAGACGAGCACCGGCAGCGCGTTCTTCGCGACGAGCAGCTCACCGATCGCGCCCATCAGCACGTCGAGCTTCGCCTGCTCGATGCGCACGCTGCGCGGCTGAGCGGCGGCCGCCGCCGCCGGCCCCTGCGGGCCCGCTTGGCGCGGGCGCTCCGTCGGTGGCCGCGACGGGCGCAGCGTGATGGTGCGCCCATGGGGGCGCCCCGACGGCGAGGTCGACGGGGTGTGCGACGGCGCGAGCGACGGCGAGCGTGGCGGCGCGATGGACGGCGCGCGCGCGGTGGCCTGCGCATCGAGGCCGCTCAGCGCGGCGCGGGAGCGGTCGCGGAACTCTTCCCACGAGGTCTCGAGCTCACCCCGCGCGCCCGCCTCGCAGAGCGCCACGACGGCTTGGAGCTGCGCGGAGGTCTTCGCCGCGCCCTCGAAGGCGGTCGCCTTGGTCAGGGTGCTCAGCGCGCGCGTCAGCATCTGCCAGTCGAGGACCGAGGGCAGCGCGTCGGGGAGCCTCCGCGCCTCGATCGAGCGCATGACGTCCTGACACTGGCTGAGGATCGAGGCGAGCATCGAGCGCTGCGCGGGCGCCTGCGGGAGGGCCTGCGGGAGCGCGCGGCTCGCGGCGCCGAGCTTCACGAGCAGCTCCGCGGGCCACTCGTCCCCGCCGTCATCGAACGCGTGGACGAGGGACTTCAGCCAGTCGACGGTCTCGAGCAGGACCTCCGACGTCTCCTCCGACGACGCGCCCGAGGGATCGTCGCCGAAGTCCACGAGGTACGTCTCAGCCGCGTGGCAGAGCTCGCTCATCGCGCGGAGCGGGTGACGCGCCGGCGCCTGCCGCCGCATATCGCTGAGCATCAAGCCGCTGACGCCCTTGAGGTTGTGCAGCGTCCGCTTGAGCCCCGCGAGGCGCTCGCGATCGAACGGCAGCTCCTCGAGACCGAGCGTGTGCGCCTCGAGCTCGGCGATGTCCTCGATCGCCTCCTCGCGGAAGTCCTTCGCCGTGCTCGGCTCGAAGTACGCGTCGGCGGGCAGCACCCACGCTTGCCCGACGGGGACCCGCTCGATGCGGAGGTCGGACTCGTCCTCGACGAAGAGGAACACCTCGCGCACCTCGTCGCGCGAGACGGCCGCTGCGAGCTGGATATCCCACGACAGATAGCAGAGCTCCGGGTCGGGGTCCGCCTCGGCGAAGAGCTTGTCCGTGCTCGCGCGCACGAGCCCACAGCCGAGCGCCAGCAGCTCCCGCAGGAGCGCGAGCGGGTCGTTGCCGGAGTGAAAGATCCGCGCGTCGGGCGCGAAGTGGATCGCCCAGAGGTCGGGCTCCTCGGCCGCGGACGCGCTGCGCCGCGGGTCGAGCGCGGGGCCCGTCAGGCTCGGCACGCGGGGCGCCGGAGGCACGCTCGCGAGCCCGACGAGCCCCTCGAGCTCAGCGACGAGCGTCATGCCCTCGTCGAGCAGGCGCGCGTTCTCGGCGCGCGAGGCGGCCAGCATCCGCCGGACGACGTCGCCGACCTTGAGCACGAGGTCGATGATCGGCGAGGTGATCGTGAGCCGCCCGTCGCGCGCGCCGTTGAAGATGTTCTCGACGTCGTGGACGACCGTGGACACCTCGACGAAGCCCGCGGTCGCGCCGGAGCCCTTGAGCGTGTGCATCGCGCGAAACGCGCGGTTGAGCGAGTCGCCGTCGGTGGGCGAGCCCTCGAGCTGGAGCAGCGCGGTGTCGAGCTCCGAGAGGAGGTCCTCGGCCTCCTGGCGGAAGGCCGCCCGGGTGAGCTCGAGAATGTCGGAGGGGGAATGAGCCATCGCGGGGTCCTCTCAGCCGATCGTCGCGGCGGCCGCGACAGCTCCCGTCAGCGATGCGCTTCCGGGTGGTAGCCACTGGGTCATGCGGACGGTCGTGCCCTGGCCCGCGTGGGTCTCGACCTCGAACTCGTCCATCAAGCGGCGCGCTCCGGGCAGCCCGGCGCCGAGGCTCATCACGGACCGCGCCGCCCCCTGCGACACGGACGCGAGGTTCGCGATGCCGCAGCCCGCGTCTGAGACGACGATCCGCAGCCCGCAGCGGCCGCCGCGCACGATGGGCTCGAGGCTCAGCGTGCCGACCTTGCCCGAGTGGCGCAGGGCGTTGCGCGTGATCTCGGAGATCGCCGTCCCGATGCGCGTCTGCGCGCCTCGGTCGAAGCCCATCGCCTGCGCGAGGTCATGCCCCAGCTGCCGCGCGCGCACGACGTCCGACGCTCGCGCGACCTCGAGGGTTTGCCTCTCGTTCGTCGGAAAGTCCGTCATCTTCCGGTCCTCCTAGAACAGCTCCACGTTGTCGCCGAGCTCCGAGGCGGTGGCCGCGACGGGCGCCATCGGCGGCAAGTCGACGTCGCCCCCGGGCGTCCCGAAGAGCTCCGTCGTCACCGCGTCGTGCACGACCCGCTGGTCCCGCATGACGTAGGTCGTGCGCAGCGCGCGGACGCGCTCGGCGATGCGCGGGTCGTTCGCGCCGCGCTCCGCCCACGGCTCAGTCAGGCGCGACACCCAGGCGAAGCAGCGCTGCGCCTCCTCGAGCCTGCCGACGACCCGCGCTCCGAAGGCGACGCCCGCCACGGAGAACTGCACCTTGCCGCGCAGCGCCTCGAAGCTCGCCTCGGTCGCGACGAAGCTGCCCGACGCGAGCGTGACCATCGCGTCGACCTCGGCGCTGACCTCGCGCGACTCGGCGCTGAGCGCCGGCGCCTCGCGCCCCGAGAGCGAGAGCAGGTCGTCGAGCGTCGCGCGGACGCGCTCGAGCGTCCGCATCGCGGCGCGCACGTCCGCGAGCAGGCGCTCCGTCAGCGCGCGCGTCTCCTCCGAATTGGAGCGGCTCTCGGCAGCGAGGACCTCGAGCGCGTGCCCGCTCGAGACGCGCGCCGCGTGGATCTGCGCGTTGAGCGCGATGCGCCGCAGATCGTAGGTGAACTTCCCCATCGCGCGCCCCTGCTCGAGCACCTGCAGGCGGACGCGCTCGACCGCGACGCTGACCTCGTTGGCGATGCCCGAGGTCGATGAGATCGTGTGGTGCAGCTCGTCGAGCGTCGCGATGAAGCGCTCTGCCGCGCTCGAGCCGCGGAGCGCGCCGACGATCCCGGCGTGCAGCTCCCGCGTCGTGCGCAGCGCGTGCCCCGACGAGGCGAGCAGCCGCGCGGCGTTGTCGAGGATGGTGCGCTCGGCGCGCGTCAGGTCGCGGAGCGCCTCGCCGAGCTGCGCCTCTTGCAGGAGCGCGAGGTGATGCAGAAACGCGAGGTGCAGCTCGAGCGGCTCTCCCTCGACGGGCAGGAGCGCCTGCTCGCACGCGGCGCCGACGTGCTCGAGCTTCTGCCGGACGATGTCCTGAAACTGCAGCGCGACGAGGATCTCGTCGAAGCAAGCGCGCATCTCGAGCGTCTGCGCGGCCGTGTCGTCGCAGAACGACGAGACGCCATCGAGCGCCGCCTGAAACGAGTCGAGGAGCGCGCGAAGCTGCGTCCAGGAGTCCCGCACGCAGCGCCGATTTTCCGCGCAGAGCACGTCCGCGTGGCCGCCGATCTCGAGCAGGCGCTTGTTGATCGCATCGAGCCCGGCGAACTGCTCGCCGACGATCGACTTCAGCTGCCCGTGGACTTGGTTCATCCCCTCGACGAGGTGCAGGATCCCCTCGCGCTCCCCTGCGGGCAGCCGGGCCGCCTCGATGCGGATGGCCGTCGCGAGCATCCAGAACATCCGCACCGCGTCGCCGAACGCCTCCCGCAGCTCGCCGGTGCGATGGAGCTTCGCGGTCACCTCCACGAGCCCCGCCTCGATCTCCTCGGTGCGCTCGATGTTCGCCTCCGCGAGGTCGACGGACTTCTTGAAGAGCTGATACGCGCCGACGAGCGCCGTCTTCTCGCGCACGAAGCCATCGAGCTCGCGCGCGCGCTCGGCGAGCGAGCTCCCATCGCCGACGAGCTCCCCGAGCGCGTCCCCGAGCGTGACGAAGGTCCCGTCGACGTCCGCGGCCGCGCGACGCACGGCGTCCCGCTGCCTTTGCAGCGGGGAGAGGACGCGCCGCAGGAGCTCCTCGGGGCTCTCGGCGGCGGTCACGGGCGCGCTCGGTGGGGGGTCATCTCACGGGACCGAGCGGGCGCTCACGAAGGGCACACCTTCTGAATGGTCGCGACGAGCTGAGTCGGAGTGAACGGCTTGACGATCCAGCCCGTCGCGCCAGCCGCCTTGCCCTGCAGCTTCTTCTCCTGCTGCGAGTCGGTGGTCAGCATCAGGATCGGCACGAACTTGTAGCGGGGCAGCGCGCGCATCCGCCGAATCAGCTCGATCCCGTCCATCTCGGGCATGTTGAGGTCGGTGATCACGACGTCGAAGTTCGTCTTCGCGCACTCCTCGAGCGCGACCGCTCCGCCGGACGCCTCGACGACGCTGTACCCCGCCGACGAGAGCGCGAGCCGCACCGTCTGCCGAATGCTGAGCGAGTCATCTACCGTGAGGATGCTCTTGGACATGGCTGCTACTCCGTCGTGGAAGCTTGTTCAGAGGGCGACAGCCCGAGCGTCGCCCACGCGCTCACCCAGGCGGGCGAGCCCACCTCGACGCGCAGCGCGCGCACGCACCGCGCGGCGTAGAGAAAGAGCTGCACGACGCTGGTGTCGAGGCGCGTCAGGTGCTCGGCGTCGACGAGCAGCGTCCCCTCTGCGTCGAGCGCAGGGAGCAGCTGCCCTTTGAGTTCCGCGACGTCCGCGACGGAGAGGTCCCCGGAGAGCGTCGCGCGGACGAGGAGCCCGTCCGTGGTGACGGTCATAGCCATCGGCCGTCTCCGAGCATCATGCGGACGTAGCCGAGCAGCTCCGTCGGGTCGGTGGGCTTGACGACGTAGAGGTTCGCGCCCGCCGCATAGCCCTTGGTCTTGTCGTCGTCCTGCCCCTCGGTGGAGACGATGATGATCGGCACCGCCGGGTGCTCGGCGGAGGCGCGCACCCGCCGAATGAACTCGTAGCCGTCGAGCCCCTGCATGTTGATGTCGGTGAGGATGAGATCACACCGGTGCATGAAGAGCTTCTCGAGGCCCGCCGCGCCGTCGTTGGCGGTGAGGACCTCGTAGCCCGCAGAGGCGACGATCGCAGAGTGGTATTGGCGTGAAGTGCGCGAGTCATCGACGATGAGAATGGTCTTCACGTCACGCCTCTTTGCAATAGACGAGGTGGGGGCCGAGCCTTCGAATCTTGAAGGCCGTGGAGATACGACTGACGGACTCGGAGTGACCGAGATAGAGAAACCCACCTGGGCTCAGACAGCTGTAGAACTGGTCGACGACGCTCTTTCGAGAGGTGTCGTCGAAGTAGATGAGGACGTTGCGGCAGAACACGAAGTCCATGTCGCGCATCGTGCGAGTCGCCGCCCGGTCCATCAGGTTCATGTGCCGGACCTCGACGAGCTTCGCGGTGTCCGGGTGAATCCGCCAAGACTCGAGCCCTGCGGGGATCAAGTGCCCCGCTGCGTAGGCGTCCGGGACCTCGCGGACGGCGTAGGGCCCGTAGATACCGCGGCGCGCCATCTCGAGGCGCTCGTTGTCGATGTCGGTGGCGTAGATGCGAATGTCCCAGTCGTCGACGTCGTGCATCACCTCGCGCAGGATGACCGCGAGCGAATACGCCTCTTCACCCGAGGAGCAGCCGGCCGACCAGATGCGCAGGCGCCGCAGGCCGCTCTTCTCGCGCCGCTCGATCGCCTCCGGGAGGCAGTGATCCGCGAACGCCTGAAGCTGCTCGAACTCCCGAAACATATACGTCTCGTTCGTCGTCACGAGGTTCGCGAGGGCCTGCATCTCGCGGCCATCAGCGTCGAGGAAGCGCAGGTGAAAGACGTAGTCCTCCGCCCGGTTCATGCCGAGCGCGGCCATCCGCTTCTCGACGCGCTTGTCCATGAAGTCGATCTTCGCGTCCTCGAAGAAGAGCCCGAGGCTCTTGTAGATGAGGTCGCGCAGCGTATCGAACTGCCTTGAGGTCATCCCCATCACGCAACCGTCCCCGCTTCGACCGCCAAGCTCGCGACGATGGTCGCGCGTACGTCCTCGTCGGCTTCGAACGAGAGACGCGCGGTGAGGAGCGCGCGCGCCTCCGGGGTCCCGACCTCGGCGAGGCCGAGCGCCGCGCCCTGCCGGACCATCGACTCGTGGCTCTGAAGGGCCGTATGCAGGAGCGGGACGAGCCCCGCCTGATGGTCGAGCGTGCCGAGCAGCCGCAGCAATCGCAGGCGCGTCAGCGGGCTCGGGCAGGTGGTCACGAGCTCCGACAGGATCGCGAAGTGCGCCGACGACAGCTCGCGGAAGGCGAACCGCCGGTGGAAGGTCTCCAGCCCATCGAGCCAGTCGCCGAGGCTCGCGGCGCCGAGGCGCTCCAGCCCCGCGAAGAACTGATCGAGGCTGCTCTCCGGCGCGCACTTCGCCATCACCCGCAGCAGCTGCGGGGCGAGGAAGGCGGGGAAGCCCTCCGGGTCGAGGTGTCGCGCCTCGAGGGCGCTCCAGCTCGCTTCGTCGCCGATCTCCTCGAGCGCCGAGAGCGCCGTCGAGACGAGCATCGGGACCCGCTCGTTCTTCACGAGCATCTCGAAGTGCGGCTTGAGGTCGGGGCGCAGGCGCTCCCCGAGGTACTCCGTCGCGGCGATGCGGACGTTGACGTCCTCGTCGTCGAGCCCCGCGAGCAGCACCGCCTCGGCGCGCGCGCCCGGAATCACGGACGCCGCGTCGAGCAGGAATTTGCGCACGTCGGCGTCGGAGCGTGCGCTCTCGAAGGCGCCCCGGAGCGACTCCACCCCTGCCTCACCGCGCGATTGCAGCACCTGGACGCCGGCGTTGCGCAGGAAGGCGTCGTCCGCCCCGAGCAGCGCGAGCGCCTGCTCGCACACGCTCGCGTGCGTCATCCGCGACAGCGCAGTGACGATGGCCTCGCGGACGTGCCGCGAGCCCTCGCGCCACAGGCGCTCTGCGAGCGGCGCGACGTCGTCGGCGCGGTCGTCGAAGCCCGCGTCCTCCGCGGCGAACGCGCGCACGTTTTCGTCTCGATCTTCGAGCTTGTCTCGCAACGATGCCTGAGAGTCCATGGGGAG
>CAIUAC010000340.1 GCA_903896985.1 uncultured Sandaracinus sp. | reverse complement strand
CGGCGAGCACATGGCCTGTGTCTGCGGGGATGCCGACGGCGATGCTGCGGTTTCGGCCGAGCTCCTCCGGGTCGAGGTCGATCTGGATCACCTTCACGTCCGCCGCCCAGGTGCCGGTGCGCCCGTAGTTCACGCGGAAGTCGAAGGGAGTGCCGAACATCAGCACGACGTCGGCCTGCGCGAGCGCCGTCTTGCGGGAGCGCGACATGAAGCACGGATGCTCGAGCGGCAGCGCGCCGCGCGCCATGCCGTTGAGGTAGGTCGGCAGCTCGTACTTGGCGAGGAAGGCGCGGAGGGAGTCCTTGTCGCGCGACCAGCGCAGCTGTGAGCCGACGATCGCCATCGGCCGCTGCGCGCCCTCGAGCAGCTTGGTCGCCTCCTCGAGCGCCTGCGCGCTCGCGGCGGGCGTGTGCTCGCTCCTGTAATTCGTGGGCCGCACGAGCTGCGCGTCGGTCGCGAAGTTCATCAGCACATCGAGCGGCATCTCGAGGAACACGGGCCCGGGCACGCCCGTCGTCGCGATGCGGAAGGCCATCGTCACGTACTCCTCCAGCCGCCGCACCTCGCTGACCGTCGCCGACCACTTCGTGATCGGCCGCATCAGCTCGACGTGATCCATGTCCTGCAGCGAGCCCATGTGCTTGAAGACCGTCGGACCCGCGCCGCCGATCACGATCATCGGCACGCCCGCGCGATAGGCGTTGGCGACGGCGGTGACGACGTCGGTGACGCCCGGTCCTGCCGTCACGAGCGCGACGCCGGGCTTGCCGGTGACGCGCGCCCAGCCGTCGGCGGCGTGCCCCGCCGTCTGCTCGTGCCGCACGTCGACGACGCGAATGCCCTCGTCGAGGCAGCCGTCGTAGATGTGGGCGATGTGCCCGCCAGAGAGCGTGAAGACGTGCGTGACGCCTTCGGCTTTGAGTGCTCGCGCTACGATTCGGCCGCCGTGCATCATCGAGTCTTCTCCAGGGCTCCAAAGAGCGTGACCCCCAGTCCCGAGCGGGAGAGGGGGTCACATCGGAGCACACAGAGTTGCGTACGCGCAAGCAGAGAGCACCGTGAGCGAGGCTAAGCGCCGCCGGCCGGGCGCCTAGGCCAGCCGGTGCTCAGTGACCGCGCCGTCCGCCGCGCGCAGCGCGACCGTGCCGCCCGCCTGCTGCCGTCGCGGGGGCAGTGCTCCCCCCAGACGCGGCCGCTGCGCCGCCGCTCGCGCCGTCCGGGTTCGGGTCGAGGTGTGGAGTGCCGATCGCGGGCACCGCCGCAGCCGCGGTGCGCATCGCCTCGGTCGCCCAAGGGCGGCCGTAGAAGCCGCCAGCGCGCACCTCGGCGGGGGCGGTGCGCTGATCCGCCGTCGAGTTCGCCGGGACGATCACGTCGACGAGCACGGTGCGCGGGCCGAGGTAGAGACCCGCCGCCTGCTCGGGGTGCTGCACCGGGAGGCCGTTCGCGCCGATCGTGAAGCTGATCGTGCGCAGCGTCGTGCCGTTGTACCGGAGGTCGCAGCGCCACGCGCCCGCGTGCTCGGCCGCGTTCAGCGCCGCCTCGGAGCGCGTCGGCGGGAACGAGAGCGGCATCATCAGCTGGTATTGCCAGAACGCCATCGTCACGTTGCTGGTGCCGTTGCCGTCGGGGTTCGGGATGGACTGCGAGAGATTCTGGTAGCGGTGGCCGCCGTCCGAGGGGGCCTGGTCGTTCTGCGGGAACTCCACGGGCTGCCCGTTGACCGTGCAGCGGAGCCGCGCCCCGAGCACCTGGTCGCCGACCTCCGAGTTGGAGGCGACGGGGAGAATCAGCTGCATCGTCGAGGCGTTCGCGTAGGTCATCCCGTCTGGGAGGTAAGGGCTCGCCGCCTGGTACTGGTTGCGCAGCGAGGGGCTCCACGTGAGGAACGCGCTGAGGAGCTCCTGGTGGCGCGAGACGTAGTGCGTCGGCGTGAAGTGCACGGACGAGTTGCGGCCCGAGGAGTTGCCGACGGTGCGGAGGTTGAGGGTGTGCGAGCGCAGGAGCGTCTCTGCGTCGGTGCGCCCATCGACGATGAACGTCTCTGCGGTCAGCGTGCCCGTCGTCTTGATGCGCTGCGTGTTGTCGTCGCAGTCGCCGTACATCCCTGCCCACGCGGGCTCGTCGTCGCTGCTGAAGACGTCGCCCTCGCAGCGCGTGCGGCCGACCTCGCGAGCGCCCTCCTTGAAGACCGTCAGGAACGCGCTGCCGCGCGAGAACGTGCCGAAGACGCGGTACTTCGTGTCGACGTGCTAGCCCATCCAGGTGCGGGCCCCGTTCACCGGTTCTTCGACGTCGGTCAGCTGAAACCAGGTGTAGCCCTCGTCGAGGCGCGGCGTCGGGGTCACGGGACCGGAGGACTGCGCCGAGGCGCCCGAGGCACCGAAGGCTGTGGAGGCGAGGAGGATGGCGAGCGTGAGGAGCGGAAGATGGCGTTTCATGCGGAATGGCACCGTCGCGCGTATGCGTCGAAGCCCACGCGCGCAGAGGGGGTGAGTTCCAACGGATTTGTACGGCGCGACACCGTAACGCGCCGATTTGGTTATCTCCTATCAGCTCAGATAATCCGCATCAGCCACGCCCAGAGTGGCACGGTGACGAGGGAGAGCGGGATGCCGACGCCGACGAGCAGCGTGGCGAGCGGCGGGTCGAGGTTCTCCTCCACCGCGAGCACGGCGCCCGTCACCATCGGGCCCATCGCGCTCTCTGCGACGATGACGTTTGCCGCCTCGTCGTGCAGCCCCGCGGCGCGCACGGCGAGCAGCACGAGGAGCGGCGCGAGCGCGAGGCGCACGGCGAGCCCGGCCGCGAGCTTGCCGCCGTCGCGCGCGAGGGTGCTGCGGTCGAGGCGCAGCTGATAGCCGACCGAGAGGAGCGCGAGCGGGATCACGAGCGCCGCGAGCTTCTCGAGCACGACGAGGAGAAACGGGTGAAACGGGACTCCGTGGAGGAGCAGCGCGAGCACGAAGGCCAGGAACGGCGGGAAGCTCGCCAAGCGGCGCGCGAAGGCCCCCGGCGTAGGTCGCTCACGCCCGGCGCACGCGGTGGCGAGCGCGACGCCCGCGGTCGAGACGACGAGGAAGGAGCCCGCCTGGTCGAAGACCAGCGCGGTGCGCAGCGCGCGCGCGCCGTAGAGCGCCTCGATCAGTGGGAAGCCGACGAAGGCGGTGTTGGCGAGCCCCGTCGTCAGCACGAGCGCGCCGAGCGTGCCGCGTGACCAGCCGCGGGCGCGCGCGAGGGGCCACAGCACCGCGAGCGCGAGCGCGAAGAGGAGCCACGGCGTCGCGAGCGCGGCGAAGAGCGTGGTGAGCCCCGCGCTGCCGTCGACGGTCAGGCGCGGGACGTAGAGGAGCGTGAGCGCGGGGAGGGCGGCGTCGATGACGACGCGCGAGAGCACGGCCGGCGTCGCTTCGGGGAAGCGCCGGCTGCGCCGCGCGAGGACGCCGAGCAGCAGGCAGACGACGACGAGGAGGACGTTGCCCACGGGCGCGGATCAGGGGGGCGGGGGCGTCGGGGGAGCGGCGTGTCGGTGGTACGAGAGGCAGCAGCGGAAGCCGGCGATCGGCTCCTCGGGGCGGCGCCAGCCACCGCCCGGCTCCGTGCACGTCGCGGAGGAACCCGGCTGAAACGCGCTGCCGCCGCGCAGGCCGCGCAGCCCGCCGCCGCTGCCCTCGTCGTCGAGCCACTCGATCGCGTTGCCGCTGAGGTCGAAGACGCCCTCGGGCGAGCGGCACTCGGGGAAGGAGCCCGACGCGACGACGTGCACGGTGTCGAGGTCGTCGGTGGACTCGGCGATGTTGCAGCGGCGAGGGATGTGCGTGTTGCCGTAAGGGAATTTGCGCGCGCGGTCCGAGCCGGCGCACGCCTTCCGGAATTCTTCGAGCGAGCAGAGGCGGAGGTCGGCCGCGCGGCAGGCGCGCTCGGCGTCGAACCAGCTGAGGTCGCTCGCTGCGGGCGCGTCCGTCGCGGGCACCGCTTTGCCGTGCTCGATGCGCGCCTCGTGGCGGTCCATGCACGCGGAGGTCCCCGGCACGGCGACCATGCGCTCCGGG
>CAIUAC010000339.1 GCA_903896985.1 uncultured Sandaracinus sp. | reverse complement strand
GGATGATGGGCGACCGCGCGAACGACAGCGTCGAGAAGGCCGGGAAGATCAAGCAGACGCTCGAGGTCAACAAGGTCAACGTCGACGGGCTGATCGCCAACGTCGCGGCGGCGGCCGAAGCCGCGCTCGACTCGGCGCGCAACGTGAAGGAGCTCGAGGAGCGCACGCGCCGCATCGACAAGATCGTCGACGCCATCGTGATGGTGACGGTCCAGACCAACATGCTCGCGGTCAACGGCAACGTCGAGGCTGCGCGCGCGGGTGAGTACGGGCGCGGCTTCTCGGTCGTCGCGGGCGACATCCGCTCGCTCTCGAACGAGAGCAGCGAGAACGCCGACCGCATCAAGGACCTCGTGCGGCAGGTGCAGTCGCAGATCGCGCGCGTCGCGGCTGACATCGAGGCGGCGGGCAAGGCCGCGGCGGCGGAGACCGAGCGCGCGAAGGTCACCACCCTCGCGCTCGACCGCATGGCGACGGACGTCGACTCTGCGGCGAAGGCGATCCAGGAGGTCTCGATCGGCGCGGTCGAGGCGGCCAAGGCGCTCGAGCAGGCGGGCAAGGCCACTGACCAGATCTCGGCGGCCGCGACCCAGATGATGAACTCGACCGCAGAGGCGGCTGGCGCGGGCGAGGAGGCCTCGAAGGCGGCGCAGGAGATCGCGCAGGCCGTCGAGGAGATCGCCTCGCAGTCCGACGACCTGCAGCACGGCTGAGCCGGACCTCGGTGAACCTCATGAAAGCCACCCGAGGAGGCGCCCATGGCCGCACAGAGTAGTCCGCCCGCCGCAGCGCAGGGGCACGCGCAAGAGAACCAGCTCGTCACGTTCTACCTCGGCAACGAGGAGTTCGGCTTCGACATCATGTCGGTGCAGGAGATCATCCGGCAGCCGGTGTTGTCGCGCATTCCGATGGCCCCCGAGTACGTCGAGGGCATCGCGAACCTGCGCGGCACCGTGCTGCCGGTGATCGACACCCGCTCTCGCTTCGGCATGAAGCGCGAGGAGGACACCGACCGCACGCGCGTGCTCGTCGTCGACGTCGACGGCGTCAAGACCGGGCTGCGCGTGGACAGCGTCCGGCAGGTGACGCGCATCCAGTCGAGCGACGTCGAGCCGCCGCCGGCCGTGATCAAGAACGGCCTGAACTCGGGCTACCTCGAGGGCGTCGTCAAGCTCGAGGGCGGCAAGCGCATCATCATGTCCCTCGCGCCGGGCGCCATCACCAAGGTGGACCTCGGCGGCGCGGTCCTCGAGACCCTGAGGTCCGAGCACGCAGAGCTCCGCGCGGGCGGCTTGGGGCGGCAGGAGCTCGGCGCGGCGGCTCAGGCGATCACGCAGGTGGTCTCGTTCAAGCTCGGCGAGGAGGAGTTCGCGTTCCCGATGGAGCGGGTGCGCGAGATCCTCCGCGTGCAGCGGCCGAGCGAGGTGCCCGACACCCCCGAGCACTTCCTCGGGATCCTCACCGTGCGCGGCGTGATCTTGCCGGTGATCGACCTGCGGATCTTGCTCGGCTTGCCGGCGCAGTCTGCCGACGTCCGGGCCGCCGTCGGCGCGGCGCGTGAGAGCTACGAGCGCTGGCTCGCCGCGCTCGCCGCCTACGCGCAGGACCGCAGCGCGCCGAACCCCGGGCTCGTCGGCGCGGAGGCGCTGCGCACCTGGGTCGCGGACTTCACCACGTCGAGCCAGGCGCTGATGGAGACCCTGAGCGCCGTGCGCATCGCGAACGACAAGGTCCTGCGCGGCTATCAGCAGCTCCGCGCAGCGGACGCGCGGGCGGCCCGCGAGCTCTTCGACGCGGAGCTCGCCCCGTTCGCGCACGAGGCGCTCCGGCAGCTCGCGGTGTTCGACTCGCAGGTCATCGAGAACATCCGCGAGGACCAGCGGCTCGTCGTCGTGCAGGCGGAGGGCGCGCAGCTCGCGCTCCTCGTCGACAAGGTTCGCGAGGTGCTCAACGTCCCGACGGACCTCATCGACCCTCCGCCTCGCCTCGGCAAGGCGGCGGACCGCGGCGAGATCCGCGGGGTCGCGCGGCTCAACGCGGGCAAGCGCCTGATCATGCTGCTCGACGCGGATCACCTCGAAGAGGTGCAGGGGCTCGACCTCTTGCACGCAGCGGGAGGCATGATGGCCAGCTCCGAGAATGGGCGCGGCGAAGCGGGTCGTTCGACGGCGCGCGGCGCGGCGGTCGGAGAGCGTCAGTTCGTCACCTTCCGCCTCGCGGACGGCGAGTACGGCATTCCGATCAACGAGATCCAGGAGATCGACCGCTCCTCGAAGATGACGCGCATTCCGAAGTCGGCGGCCTACGTCGACGGCGTCACCAACCTGCGCGGCGAGGTCATCCCGGTGATCAACGCGCGCCGGCGCTTCAGCCTCCCCGCGAAGGAGGCCGACGAGCGCACGCGCGTCATCATCATCGACGTCAACGGCAGCAAGACTGGGCTCCTCGTCGACTCGGTGCGTGAGGTGCTGAACCTCAGCCAGGCCGACATCGCGCCGCCGCCGGCCTCGATCGCGTCGGGGATCGAGCAGCGATACATCTCCGGCATCGGCAAGGTCGATGGCGGCAAGCGGATGGTCGTGCTGCTGAACGTCGCGAAGGTCGTCCACGGGGACGCCTGAGCCGCCGCGCACGAGCTGAACTGCCCTCCCTCCCTGTCGGAGCGTGACCGTCGTGGCACCCAAACCCAAGATACGCGTGCTCGCGGCGGACGACTCGGCGTTGATGCGCCGCACGCTCCGACGGATCATCGAGAGCGACCCTGAGCTCGAGCTGATCGACACGGCGCGGGATGGAGAGGACGTCGTGCTCAAGGCGCGGCAGCTCCGCCCCGACGTCGTGTCGATGGACATCAACATGCCGAAGCTCGACGGCATCTCGGCGCTGCAGATCCTCGTCGACGAGAAGATCTGCCCCGTCGTGATGCTCTCGAGCCTCACCCAGAAAGGCGCCGCGACGACCTTCGAGGCGCTCGAGCTCGGCGCCTTCGACTACGTCGCGAAGCCCGACGGCACAGTGTCGGATCTCGGCACCGTCGGCCGCGAGCTCCGCGCGAAGCTGAAGGCGGCGGCGGCGAGCGGCACGCTCGGGCGCCTCCATCGGCATCGCGGGACCTCCCTGGCGCGCCGCCGTCGTCGCGAGGAGCCGGATTCTCTCCCGCCAGCGCCAGTCGAGCGCCTATTCCGCTTCGACACCAAGGCGATCGCCCTCGGGATCTCCACGGGCGGCCCGTCGACCATCCTCGACGTCATCCCGAAGCTGCCCGCCGACCTCAACGCGGTGGTGTTCGTCGTCCAGCATATGCCGGGCTCCTTCACTGGCCTCTTCGCCAAGCGCCTCAACGACGAGAGCGCGCTCACCGTCGTCGAGGCGGAGGCGGGCATGGAGGTCAAGCCGGGCCACTGTTACGTCGCGCACGGCGACCTGCACATGATTCTCCACGGCAGCTTGGAGACTCGGCTCGTGCTGCGGACTCCGAGCACGCCAGAGACGCTCTTTCGGCCATCCGTCGACGTGATGATGGAGTCGGTACTCAAGGTGTTCGGCAAGAACACCATCGGAGTGCTGATGACCGGAATCGGCGACGACGGTGCCAATCAGATGGTCAAGATCAAGGAGGCGGGCGGCCACACGATCGCCGAGAGCGCGGAGAGTGCCGTGGTCTACGGCATGCCGCGCGAGGCGATCGAGCGAGGGGGCGCCGTCGAGGTTCGGCCGAGCTGGGAGGTCGCGAAGGCGATCCTCCGGAAAGTGTGACGCGGACTCCCCATGGACTCTCAGGCATCGTTGCGAGACAAGCTCGAAGATCGAGACGAAAACGTGCGCGCGTTCGCCGCGGAGGACGCGGGCTTCGACGACCGCGCCGACGACGTCGCGCCGCTCGCTGAGCGCCTGTGGCGCGAGGGCTCGCGGC
>CAIUAC010000338.1 GCA_903896985.1 uncultured Sandaracinus sp. | reverse complement strand
CGCGGCGAACACGGGCGAGCGCCGGTGCCGAAGCGCGTGCAGCAAGAAGAACGACGGGAACGCCGTGTGGAGCGACGGGAAGATGTCGAGTTGCGCACCGCTGCGTGCGACGGTCGATGCGACGAGGCTCCACCAGAAGCCGCCGACCAGCGGGTGCTGGAACGCGAGCGTGATGTGCGGACCCATGCCGGGGACGAGCGTGTAGACGAGGTGCGCGCCGCACACGACGACGGCGCCGCCCATCATGATCTCCCCGAGGCGGCGTCGGTCCTTGTCGAAGAACATCGAGACGACGAGGTACGAGGCGAGAATGTAGAAGTAGGAATAGTAGAAGAGTGCGAACCACTCTGTCGTCGCCGGCGTCACGAACTGGTCGAGCCAGACGGAGGGCGAGACGCCGAAGATCGCGTTGTCGAGAGCGAGCAGGCGGAAGTCGAGCAGCCGCGGGCGCAGCGCCGGCAGCAGGAAGTGCAGCTCGAAGTACGAGAGGAAGACCGGCACGAAGATGCCGAGGCGGTACGCGAGCGAGCGCACGAAGCCCGGGCGCAGCACCTCGCCGCGCGTCATCCCGAGCACCGAGACCGTCACGAGGAACAGGCTGAAGGCGGAGCGCCTCGCCATCGACGCGTCGTAGGAGTCGGGCGCGAGCGCGACGCGCGACCACATCAGCAGGTGGAAGCCCACGGCGACCCAGTCCTGCGTGGCCATGTTGCGCGCGGTGGTCGTCATCGCGCGCGAGGCGGTGTCCCAGGCGCGGCGCGTCGTCCCAGCGCTCAGCGAGGAAGGTGTCTCGTGCGGCATCGAATCCCGTGGCTGCATCTGCGAAGCCCCGCCCGTGTGCGGGTAGGGCGCTGAGGTCGCTCTCGAACTGGCCGCCTGCCCGATTTTAGCGAAGGGCCAACTTAGCCGGGGTATTTCGGGCGCGCAAGCGTCGCACGCTGGGGCACGCGCCGCCTCGCGCCCGGTCAGCGTCGGCGCAGCGTGCGGCGGAAGATGGCGAGCGCCACCGCGCCGACGGCGACGGCCCACCAGAGCGTCGCGATTCTCACCAAGATCGTCGCGGCCGTGGCGATCGACGGCGTGATCTCTGCGCCACCGAGCGCCTGCAACATGCCCGTCATGCCGGCCTCGGTGACGCCGAGGCCACCGGGCATCATCGCGAGCGCGCCGGCGATCGTCGAGGTCGCGTAGGTGAAGGCGGTCGCCGCGAGCGAGAGCGTGCAGCCGGGGAAGCCACGGATGACCACCCAGAGGCCGAGCATCTCGATGCTCCAGGAGGCGACGGCGAGCGAGGTCCCGACCGCGAGCGGCACCGGGCGCGTCATCACGAAGAGGCTCTCGTAGGCGTCGCGCAGCTTCGGCGCGAGCTTCTTGATGACGGGCAGGCGGGCGGCCATGCGGAGGCCGAGCTCACCGAGGGGGCGGTACGCGCAGGCGGCGAGGACCCCTGCGACGACGAGCCCGAAGACCACCGCGATGCGCGGCCCGTCCTTCAGCGACAGCGACCCGAGCGCGCACAGCACGACCAGCGCGACGAGGTCCGTCAGGCGCTCGGCGATGACGATCGGCGCCGTCCGCGCGACCGACGTTCCGCGCGACTCGAAGAGGAGCAGCGACTTGAACATCTCCCCGACCTTGCCGGGCGTGACGCTCATGACGAAGCCTGCGAGGAACACGAGCGCGCTCTCGCCGGTCGGCACGTGGACCTCGAGGCGGCGGAGGTAGTACTGCCAGCGAACGAAGCGCAGCGCGTAGTTGACCGACGCGAGCCCGATCGCGACGGCGAGCGCCTCGAAGTGAAACGTCGAGAGGTTGGCCGCGAGCTTGCCGACGTCCGTGTAGAGCGAGAGCCCGACGAAGACGAGGCCGCCGAGGAGCGTCGCGAGGACGAGGCGCCGCGTCAGGTTGCTCGGCGCCGCGGGTGCCTCTGGAGATGCGGGGGCCTCGCTCATGGGGGCGCAACGCTGACACGGTGCGGCGCGTTCCGCGAGGTGTCCGTCGAAGAACGACGTCGACGCAACGCGCGCGAATTGACGCGCCCGAGCGTGGTGCCTACGCTGCGCCCCAGTCGATGCGCGAGCCCACTTCACCAGGCGATGTGCCCCGCCCGGGCGGGGCTGACACGGCGGTGGCCGACGAGGACTTCCTCTACCACCTCTACCGCGGCAGCGAGATGCTGATGGGCGGGCGCGTCGTCGAGGCGAAGGAAGAACTCGAGCAGGCGCTTCGTCGCCAGCCGAGCGACGCGAAGAGCCAGGATTTGCTGGCGGCGGTGTACTTCCGCCTGGGCCTGTATCCGCGCGCGATCGAGATCTGGTCGGTGCTCGCCGAGTCGTTTCCGACCGATCCGACGCTCCGGGTGAACCTCGCGCTCTCGCTGCTCAAGACGGGGCAGCCGGCAGACTCGCTGACGCATCTGCACGTCGCCCTGCAGCTCGTGCCGAACCACGACCGCGCGTGGGG
>CAIUAC010000337.1 GCA_903896985.1 uncultured Sandaracinus sp. | reverse complement strand
GACCTCGGCGCTCTTCGCCGCCTCCAGATCGCTCAGGAGCTCGATGCCACGTCGCCGCGCACGAGCCGCGGTAGCGCCGCACCGTGGGCCGCAGGGGCTTTGCCCGACGGTCACCTAGGTCTCCGCTCGGTGCGGATTCGGCGCGCCCGTCCGCGCCCCAACCACAAGATGTAGTGGTGGTCACGGGCTGCATCGCACAGGATGCTGCGGGAAAGCCGTTGCCTAACGCGTACCTCGATGTTACGAGTCGGGCCGGCGCGCCATGAAGATCAAGAAGATTGAGATCTGCGGTTTCAAGTCGTTCGTGGACCGCTCCGTCATCCACTTCGACCACGACGTCACCGGCATCGTCGGCCCGAACGGCTGCGGCAAGTCGAACATCGTCGACGCCATCCGCTGGTGCATGGGCGAGCAGTCCGCCAAGCACCTGCGCGGCAAGTCGATGGACGACGTCATCTTCAACGGCTCGGAGGCGCGCGGACCGCACTCCTTCGCCGAGGTGACGATCACCTTCGACAACACCGCCGGCGTCGGCGCGCCCGAGTACCGCGACTACGCGGAGATCGCCGTCACGCGCCGCCTCGATCGCGCGGGCAACAGCGACTACGCGATCAACAAGACGCCCGTCCGCTTGATGGACATCACCGAGCTCTTCCTCGGCACCGGCGTCGGTACCAAGGCCTACTCGATCATCGAGCAGGGCCGCATCGGCTTCATCGTCAGCAGCAAGCCCGAGGACCGCCGTCACCTGATCGAGGAGGCCGCGGGCATCACGAAGTTCAAGCACAAGAAGAAGGCCGCCGAGCGCAAGATGGAGCAGACGCGCGCGAACCTGCTGCGCGTCGGAGACCTCGTCTCCGAGATCGAGCGCTCGATCGCGAGCCTCAAGCGCCAGGCGCAGAAGGCCGCGCGCTACAAGGAATATCGCAGCGAGATCCGCGAGCTCGAGCTGCTCGCCGCGAGCCACAAGTACATGGAGCTCGTCGCGGTGACGAAGTACGTCGTCGGCGAGCTCGAGGAGGCGACCGCCATCGCCGAGGGCTCGCGGCTCGCGCTCCGGGTGCGCGAGGCGGAGTTCGAGAGCGAGCGCCTCGCCGTCTCGGAGGTCGAGCGCATCGTCGAGACCGCGCAGACGCGCGCGTTCATGGTCGACAACCAGGTGAAGCAGCTCGAGGCAGAGCTGGCGCGCCTCGGGGACCGGCTCGAGGCCCTGCGCACGCGCGAGGCGCAGGCCGAGCGGGAGCTCGCCGAGGTCAGCTCGCAGCACGACGCGCTCGCGCGGGAGCGGGCCGGGCTCGCCGAGGCGCTGATCTCGCTCGAGGAGGTCTCGGCGGCAGAGACCGCGCAGCTCGCGGCGGAGCAAGAGGACCTCGACCGTCGGAGGAGCGCGGCCGAGGAGGCGGAGCTCTCCGTGCGGCGTGAGCGCACGCGCGTCGGCGAGGGGCAGACCCGCATCGCGCGCGCAGAGGCCGTGCTCGCGGGCTTCGCGCGGCGTCGCGAGGAGGCGCGCGTCCGCCTCGACAAGATGCGGGCGGAGCGCGAGGAGCTCGAGGCGCGCGTGATGGACGTCGTCACCGAGGCGGACGAGCTGCGCGCGCGGCTCACGGGCCTGCGCGGCGGCAAGGAGCACAGCGCCGAGCAGAAGCAGCAGCTCGAGGCGGAGCTCACGCAGCTCCGCGCGGACGTGCAGGAGAGCGACCGCAACGTCGAGCGCCTGCGCGGTGAGCTCGCGGAGAAGCGCTCGCGGCTGCGCTCGCTCGAGGAGCTGCAGAAGCGCTTCGAGGGCGTCGGCGCGGGCGTGCGCGCGGTCATGCAGAAGTTCGGCGGGGCAGAGCAGGCGGCGCAGGCGGGCGTGCTCGGGCTCGTCGCGGACCGGCTCGAGGTGCCGAGCGAGCTCACGAACGCGCTCGCGGGCGCGCTCGGCGAGCGCGTGCAGGACATCGTCGTGCGGGACCTCGACGCGGGCTGCGAGGTCGCGGCCTGGCTGCTCGAGGGCAAGCGTGGGCGTGCGGCGCTCGTGCCGCGCGCGCCGCGTCGCGTCGTGCGCGCGCCGGCGAATCTGCCGAGCGAGCAGGGCGTCGTCGGCTGGCTCGCGGAGCTGGTGCGGGCGGACGCCGAGGACGAGGGGCTCGTGCGGCATTTGCTCGAGGGCGTGCTCGTCGTCGAGGATCTCGCGACGGCGCGGCGCCTGCACGCGCTCGTCACGGGCGCGACGCTCGTCACGCGCGCAGGCGAAGTGCTCGCCGCGGACGGGCGGCTCGTCGGCGGGACGGGCGAGGGCGCCGCGGCGCACATGCTCGACGTCAAGCGCGAGGTGCGCGAGCTGCACGTCGTCGTCGCGAGGCTCGACACCGCGATGAGCGCGGCGGTCCAGCACCATCAGCAGATCCGCGGCGGCATCGCGGAGCGTCAGGCAGAGCTCGACGTCGCGAGGAACGCCGCGCACGACACGGAGATCGCGCTCGTCAAAGCGGAGCGCGATCTGCGGCGCGCAGAGGACGACCTCGAGCGCACACGTCGGCGCGCGGAGACCGTCGCGCAGGACGCCGACGAGCTCTCCGCCGCCATCTCCGAGTCGAGCGACGAGGAGACCGCCGCGCGCGACGAGATCCGCTCGGCCCAGGAGCAGAAGCGCGACGGCGAAGAGGCGCTCGAGGCGATGGACGAGGTCTATCGCGACCGTCGCGCGGCCGTCGAGGAGCAGGCGCGCGTCGTGACGGAGGTGCGTGTGCGCGCGGCGCAGGCGCGGCAGCGCGCGGAGGGCGACCGCAGCACGGTCGCGCGACTCGATCGCAGCCTCACCGAGCTCGGCGGGCGCTCAGAGCGCCTGACGGCGGAGGTCCTCGGCGGCGCGCGTCAGCAGGGTGAGATCCTCGGCACCCGGGTCGGCTTGCGCGAGGCGCTCAGCGCCGGCGTCGGCGAGGCGATGAAGGCGCACGATGTGCTGACCGCCGCGCGGACGCGCTTCGACGCCGAGCGCGTGCGCATCGGCGAGCACGAGGTCGCGATGCGCGAGGTGCGCGTGCGGATCGAGCGCACCGAGAAGCGCGCCACGGAGCTGACCATTCGCGCCCGCGAGCTCGTGATGGAGCACGACCATCTGCTCGCGCACATGAGCGAGCGCCACCGCATCGATCTGCGGCGCGTGCTCGGCGACTACCACGACAAGGAGCTCGACGCGCAGAGCAAGGCGCGCGTGGACGAGCTGCTCAAGCTCGTCGAGCGCATGGGCGAGATCAACCTCACGGCGATCGAGGAGTACGAGGCGCAGGCCAAGCGCTTCGACTACTACTACGGCCACAAGAAGGACCTCGAGGACGCGCTCGACCAGCTCGACAAGGCGATCCGCAAGATGAACATCGAGAGCAAGCGGCTCTTCAAGGAGACGTTCATCGAGGTCAACGCGCGGTTCAAGCGCGTCTTCCCGAAGATGTTCGGCGGCGGTCAGGCGGAGCTCCGGCTCACCAACGCGGACGATGTCCTCGAGAGCGGCGTCGAGATCATCGCGCAGCCTCCGGGCAAGCGCCTCGGCTCGATCGAGCTGATGTCGGGCGGAGAGAAGGCGCTGACGGCGGTGTCGCTGATCTTCTCGATCTTCCAGTACAAGCCGTCGCCGTTCTGCCTGCTCGATGAGGTCGACGCGCCGCTCGACGAGGCGAACATCGGTCGCTTCGCCGACGCGATCCGCATGATGACCGACAAGTCGCAGTTCATCGTCATCACGCACAGCAAGCGCACGATGGAGACCGCCGACGTGCTCTACGGCGTGACCATGGAGCAGCCGGGCATCTCCAAGCTCGTCAGCGTCGAGCTCCGCAAGTCGGAGGCGAAGCGCGCGCCCAAGGTGCAGGACGTCGCGGTCGCGTGAGCTCCTCGCGCCCGCCTGAGCCGCCGCGCTTGCGGCCTCCACCGAGCGGCCGGCCGCCGCCGCCGCCGCAGCGTCCGTCTGTCGCGCTGCCGCCGCAGCCGGCGGAAGCCTCACGGCCTGAACCGCCACCGCTGCGGCCACCCCCGCTCCCGGCGCGTCCGCTCCCGGCGCCGCTCCCGGCCCACCGTCCCCTCCCGGCGCCGCTCCCGGCCCACCGTCCCCTCCCGGCGCCGCTCCCGGCGCGTCCGCTCCCGCCGCCCCGCGAGCCGCTGCCCTCGCGGCCGTCGTCGCTGCCGCTGTGATCGATCAGCGACGCCAGCGCGGTGCGGGCATGCCGAG
>CAIUAC010000336.1 GCA_903896985.1 uncultured Sandaracinus sp. | reverse complement strand
GATCCTCGGCCCGATCGATTGCGTCGGCGCTCGTGCCGAGGAGCGGCACGCCCGCGCGCGAGAGCGGTACTGCCAGCTTGAGCGGCGTCTGCCCGCCGTACTGCACGATCACGCCGAGAAGCTCACCGTTCTTGCGCTCTTCGTCGCAGATCGCCATCACGTCCTCGAACGTGAGCGGCTCGAAGTAGAGGCGGTCCGAAGTGTCGTAGTCCGTCGACACCGTCTCGGGGTTGCAGTTGACCATCACGGTCTCGAGCCCGAGTTCTCGGAGCGCGAACGCCGCGTGCACGCAGCAATAGTCGAACTCGATGCCCTGCCCGATGCGGTTCGGCCCGCCGCCGAGGATCAGCACCTTCTTGCGGTCGGTCGGCTCCGCCTCGCAGCGCTCGCCCCACGTCGAGTAGAGGTACGGCGTCCGCGCCACGAACTCGGCGGCGCAAGAGTCGACGCGCGCGAAGATCGGCCGCACGCCGGCCGCGAGGCGCGTCTCGCGGACCACGCTCGTCTCGAGCCCGGTGACGCCGCCGATGCGCGCGTCCGAGAGCCCCATCGTCTTCGCGCGCCGCAGCGTCGCCGGGAGCAGCGTGCCGCTCGCCTTCACCTCGGCGGCGAGCGAGCGCTCCTCTTCGACGATCTGCCGCAGCTGCTCGAGGAACCAGCGGTCGATGAACGTCGCCGCGTGAAGCTGCTCGACGGTGAGCCCGACGCGCAGCCCGTCGACGATGTGCCACATCCGGTCGGCGATGGGCGTCCGCACGACCTCGAGGATCGCCTCGCGCAGCTCCGCATCATCCGCCGGCGGCACCCCGTCCGCGAGGCGCGGCACGCGCGTGAACACCGTGCCGTTGTCGCGCAGCGCCCGCAGCTGCTCGGCGAGCGCGCGGTAGTCCACCTTCTCGCGCAGCGACACGAGGCCTTCGCGCCCGATCTCCAGGCTGCGCGCGGCCTTCTCGGCCGCCTCCTTGAAGGTGCGCCCGATGGACATCACCTCGCCGACGGACTTCATCTGCGTCGTCAGGCGCGGATCGGCGCCCTCGAACTTCTCGAACGTGAAGCGCGGCCACTTCACGACGACGTAGTCGATGCTCGGCTCGAACGCGGCGCTCGTGCCCGTGATGTCGTTGCGCAGCTCGTCGAGCCGATAGCCGACGGCGAGCTTCGCCGCGATCTTCGCGATCGGATAGCCCGTCGCCTTCGACGCGAGCGCGGACGAGCGCGACACGCGCGGGTTCATCTCGATGACGAAGATGCGACCGTCGTGCGGGTTGATGGCGAACTGGATGTTCGAGCCGCCCGTCTCGACGCCGATCTCGGTGATGACGGCGCGCGCCGCATCACGGAGGCGCTGATATTCCTTGTCGGTGAGCGTCATCGCGGGCGCGACGGTGATCGAGTCGCCCGTGTGCACGCCCATCGGGTCGAAATTCTCGATCGTGCAGATCACGGCGAAGTTGTCGGCGCGGTCCCGGATGACCTCGAGCTCGAACTCCTTCCAGCCGATGACGCTCTCTTCGACGAGGCACTCGTGCGTCGGGCTCTGCTGGAAAGCCCAGCGGATCGCGACGTCGAATTCCTGCTTGTTGTAGGCGACGCCGCCGCCCGAGCCGCCGAGCGTGAAGGACGGCCGGAGGATGACCGGGAAGCCGACCTCCACCGCGGCAGCCTCCGCCTCCTCGATGGTGCGCGCGACGCGCGCCTTGGCGCAGGAGAGGCCGATCTTCTCCATCGCGGCCTTGAAGAGCTCGCGATCCTCGGCCTTGTTGATCGCCTCGACGCTCGCGCCGAGCAGCTCCACGCCGTGCCGCGCGAGCGCGCCGCTCTTGGCCAGGGCGAGCGCGAGGTTCAGCGCCGTCTGCCCGCCGAGCGTCGGCAGAATCGCGTCAGGCTTCTCGCGCGCGATGATCGCCTCGATCACCTCGGGCACGAGCGGCTCGACGTACGTCCGGTCGGCGAATTCCGGATCGGTCATCACCGTCGCGGGGTTCGAGTTGACGAGGACGACCTCGTAGCCCTCCTCGCGCAGCGCTTTCGCGCCCTGCGTGCCGGAGTAGTCGAACTCCGCCGCCTGTCCGATGACGATCGGACCCGAGCCGAGGATGAGGATCTTCCGTAGGTCTTCGCGGCGCGGCATGGCGGCGGCGTTACCAGAGCGCGGCCAGCACCGCAAGGACCGCGGACACTCAGCCGTCCGCGGCGAGCAACTCGCGCACCGCCTGCACGACCACGCGGCCGCGCGCGCCGAGCGCCTCGAGCGACGCACGCCGAGCCCCTCCGGCGTCCAGCCCGAGGCGCACGAGCACCCCATCGCGGCCGAGCGCATGGAGGAATCGCTCCCCCCACTCGACGAGCACGACGGCATCGTCGCCGACGCGCTCGACGAGCCCGAGCTCGCGCAGCTCATCCGCGTCCCTCAGTCGATAGAGGTCAGCGTGCACGAGCGGCATACGCGCCGGCAGCTCGTGCACGAGCG